>CAZJOL010000301.1:0-3237 GCA_964547605.1 uncultured Bacteroidaceae bacterium
CCCTGTGGATTGAAAATGCAGGTGGATGTAAAGACTCGACAACGATGGTTGTGGTAGTGAAGCCGACATTCACATTCTATCTTGCCAATACCTTCAGCCCGAATGGTGACGGAAGAAATGATTACATCCGTCCGTACGGCACCGGCTGGGATACCGACAGCTACAGCATGCGCATTTACAGCCGCTGGGGCGAGCTTGTGTTCAGCACCACCGACGTGAATCACAGCTGGGATGGAATGATGCCTGATGGCGTTACTGAGGCGCAGCAGGATGTATATTCCGTAATTGTATATGTAAGAGGTCTGGATGGCAAGGATCATGAGTATATCCAAGCGATTACCGTGATCAGATAATATTATTGATTCAGTTTTGCATTGTGCCGGCATCGAAGAAATTTGATGCCGGCACTTTTTTTGCTGATATAGTTAAATCACGAAACTATCGATAAAAGAAAAAAAATAACAGATTAAACATTTATTTATTTGCATGTTAAATGACTGTAAAACCTTGAAAAATCAGCATATATGAGTATTAACAAATAATTAGATAACGGAATTATTTGTTTATAAATCATTAAAAACATGCTGTAGATGATAAAAGAAACTACTTTTGCATTAAATCAGGCGGGGATTAAACCTTTTGAATATTTTTCATTCTAAGGTAAGTGGGAATGAACTATATAGAAACTAAACAAGTCAAGATATGAAACGTATTATTAGCGCTGTTTTGTTAACTGTTTTTGTTGTGACATTACAAGCGCAGGTAAGCGAAAAAGCTTCGGGGAAAAGCGAATCGCAAAGTGTGAAAACCGGGACAGGAAAAACAGACTTAATGATTTCCGGCGATAAAGCTATTCAGACTAATCCGGCAGAGATAAATTATGAAATGCGGATGGCAGACGGATTGGTGAAAACCTGTTTCGGTCAGTTTTTCGACAGTGGTGGCCCGAATGGAGCCTATAAAGCAAATGAGGATTACACCTACACCATTGAATCTGGAACCGAAGGAGCGCATTTCATTCTTCGTTTTGTTGAATTCTACCTGAGCGATGGCGATGAGCTGACAGTGTATGATGGTAATTCAACTTCTTCGAAGGTTATCGGAACTTTTTCCAGCACGAACAAAATGCCTTTTGAACTTGTTTCGACTGGCGGAAGCCTGACTTTCGTTTTTAAATCTGACGAAAATGGTGCAGGTTCCGGATGGAGAGCCAGCATTGCATGCTATGTCGGAAATCAAAAGGTGCTCAAAACAAACGGAATGGAATCTTATGAAAGATTAATATATGCAATCAATGGCGTAAATACGGAAAAGGACATTCAGTTAATCAGGGATATGCTGGGCGAGAAGGAATTTGTTGGTAAAAGTGAATACGACAAGACAGCTCAGACAATGACAGTTTATGTATCACAGAGCAATCTTTCAGAAGTTATTCTGAATTATATTCAATCGACACAGGAAAATCTCGGATATACTTTCAACGTAAAGTTGATTAATGTGATCCCTGCGAAAGTGATCAAATAGATTAAATTACTCGGGGGATAAACAAAAATACTTAAGAAATGAAAACAAATATACATCGCGAGAATAGCCCGAAACTTTTGCAAATTGCCAAACCGGGAACAATTACGAACAAAGTGACTCACTCATTTTTTCTGATGGTTGTTTTACTTGCTTTGTTCATTCCGCAATATGCATCGGCTCAGGCAGACAACTGTCAACAGGCAGCTTCAATCACTGTTGGTACGGCTTGTACTTATTCAACATATACCAATGCAACAGCTACAAATTCAACCACAACACCGTTGCCGGCTTGCGGGAGCTTTTCAACTGCATGTGAAGATGTTTGGTTCACTGCAACTGTGCCCGCTTCCGGGCACCTGATCATTGATACCCAAACCGGTGGAATCACTGATGGGGCCATGGCAATTTATACTGGAAACAACTGCAACTCTCTTACGCTGGTTGAATGCGACGATGACGACAGTGATAATGGTCTGATGCCTAAGATTGATATTTCAACTATTGCAGCAGGAACTACTGTTTATATTCGTTTTTGGGAATATGGCGGGGATGTGACCGGCACTTTCGGTTTATGTGCCTATGACGGCGATGCCGGCGGCGGCACAAGCAGCGCTTTGTGCAATGGAGCTGATCCTTTCTGTACAGGTACCACCTATGATTTTCCGATGGGTGTGAATTCCGGTACAGGAGAAGTAGGTCCTGATTATGGCTGTTTGTTTTCAACCCCCAACCCGATCTGGTATTACTTACAGGTTGAAACAGCAGGACCGATTGAACTTTACATGTATGGTTCTGCAGGAGCTGATATTGATTTTGCGTGCTGGGGCCCTTTTGCAAATGCAACTGATCCCTGTACAGCTCAACTGACTGCGGGAGCAACAACTCCAACACATGATGTTGCCGGGCCATCTGCAGATTATCCTTCTGCAAACATGATTGACTGCAGCTACGACGCCCAGGACATGGAGTGGTGCTATATTCCGAATGCTCAGGTTGGCGAAGTGTATCTTGTTTTGATCACCAATTACAGCAACTCAGCTCAAAATGTAGTTTTCTCTCAAACCGGCGGCACCGGCGCAACCGATTGTAGCATTGTGGCTCCACCTATTACGAATAACGGTCCTTTGTGCGAGGGTCAGACTTTGCAATTGACCGTAACAACACCAGTTACCGGTGCCACATATGCGTGGACCGGTCCCAATGGTTTTACATCAACACTTATGAACCCAACCATCACCAATGTGACAACTGCCATGGCCGGAACATATTCGTTGGTTATTACTGTTGGTGGAGTGAGCTCTGCTCCTGTTACGACAACTGTGGTTATTAATCCTATCGTTGTTCCGGGTTTTAACCAGATTGCAACTGTCTGTCAGGGTGATGTTGCTCCGGTGTTGCCTACTACTTCTTTAAATGCTATTACGGGCACCTGGTCTCCAGCTGTGATTTCAACAGCCGCTGTTGGAACAACAACGTATACTTTCACTCCTGATGCAGGTCAGTGTGCAACCACATCAACCATGTCGGTGAGTGTAATCAATTGCGCCGTAGTTGCGCCATGCCCTGATTATTCAAACACAGTTTCAAGTCTAAACAAGCATTGTGCTGGTCAGATCTATTACTTCGAAGTTGAGAATACTGCCTGTGCCGGCTTTATTTCGTTTAATGTGGTCGGAAACTGGGGCTCTTCATATGCCACCGAGCTGACCTGGG
>CAZJOL010000302.1:0-1164 GCA_964547605.1 uncultured Bacteroidaceae bacterium
CACCCGGGAATTCCGGTGAATCTTCTACAATGGTAAAAATTTCATTGTTGTAATCAGTTTCAATTGGCACCGGTTGTACCACGGTTGTGCTGTCGGAGATTTGCGCCTGCAAAAGGTTGCAGAGGGTTGAGAAAAACAAAATAGCGAATAAAGATTTCATGGTTTTTAATTTTCGTCAAATGTAAAATCAAAAATACAAATAATGTAGTTTCAATCCGTTTTCGGAATTCCATTCCAGCGCGGGGGCGGGGCATTTGAGAAAGTTGAGACTGCGCAGAAGCAGCTTCCATCCGCGGCCCCGCACGGGTATTTTGCTGAAGTCGATGTCAGGAGCAATGTACCATTGACTGTAGCGATTGAAAAAGGGAACGGGATTACCATCGACTTCAGCCGGATTGTAATCACCGCCGATCATGCCATCGGCGCCGTAACCCACAGCCACATTGAGCCAGGCGGGAAAACGGGATTCCTTTTTCAGACATTCCTTTATGTTCATGCTCAGCCAGTATGTCTGTCCATTATAGTCTTTAAGCGGCTGCTGGAGCAGGTTTTCGCCAAGCAGCGACGGATTGTACTGTGCATAACCGGTTTGATGAAATCCTATTTTAACCGACAGCAGGTTTTCTTTTCCGGTCATTTCATTCAAAGCGAAGAGCGAGACTCCAAGCGTGTTTGCACACATGTCGCCCATCGAAAAGCCCCATCCATCTGAGAAGCCATCAAGGATTTCGATAACGGACATATAGGAGAAAGAGCAGATGGCACTGATGCGTGCCGCCTGACTGCGCGTGTAGCCTGCGTTCCTGTAAAGATCGGACTGCACGCGGGTGAGGTGAAAAGCGGAGGTCATGTGGCCGAGCTTGTCCATTCCTTTCCATTCGTCCATGTCGTTGAAAAAATGAAAACGACCGGTTGAATAATCGCTGTACCAGAGGAAGCTGAGCCCGGTGAGCGAGCCAGCATAGAATGCCCCGGCGAAGGTGTTGACCTGCCATTTTTTAAAGAGGGGGCGGGTAGTGTCGTTGGGGGAAAATAAAGTCGCCCCGTTAAAAACTTTTCCAACCCGGGAAACTTTATCAACCGGGGAAACTTTATCAACCCGGGAAACTTTATCAACCCGGGAAACTTTGCCAAAGTTTAAAACTTTGGCAAAGTTAGGGTTGA
>CAZJOL010000302.1:1264-3147 GCA_964547605.1 uncultured Bacteroidaceae bacterium
TTATCAACCCGGGAAACTTTGCCAAAGTTTAAAACTTTGGCAAAGTTAGGGTTGAAAAAGTTAGGGTTGGCGTAGTTAGTCGGGTTGGTGAAAAAAATCACCAGCGATATCAGGCAAATCCGCTTCAGCATGATGCGTCGGCGGTTTAAAGGAATGCTTTGATTTCCCTGAAATAACCTTCTTTGTCGGTGGAGAAAGTCGAGGTGTGATCAGCTTCTTTCACCATGTAGGTTTTGGTGATGCCTCCGCGGAGGCCGCTGATTTTTTTCACCATATCGCCATTATATACCGGATCGTTTTTGCCGTAAATAATAAGAATACCGTTCAGACTGGCTCCTTTGGCTTCGAGAGCAAATTTCGGCTCGAGCTGGTTTTTGTCGAATCCAAGAGGCAGCTTCACTTCTTTGCCGGTTGTGGCTTTAATGGCTTTCTGCACATCATCGAGGGTGGAGTAGGGCGAGTCGGCAATGATTTTTGAAATCTCGTTGCAGCGGGTTGCTCCGATGGCAAGTGACAATGCGGCGCCGAGTCCTTGTCCGTACAGGCAGACAGTGCGGCATTTTGAATGATACTTGGAAACATAATCGATGGCTGCATTCAGGTCGAGTGCAAACTGAGTGTAGATGTAGAATTCCGGATTGATGTTGAATGCATCGCTCTGGCCAAATCCGCGGTAATCGTAGGTGAGAACGTTGTAGCCCAGCGAAACGAAGTTTGTGGCCACTTCAATCAGATCGGCCATATTGCCTTCACCGTTATCGCTGAGAATGATCATTTTGTAGGAAACCTCAGAAGGTTTGAAAAGCCAGGCTTTCAGATTCAGGTTGTCCGATGTCTTGATGGAAACTTCTTCGTAATTGAGCCCGTAATCGGCAGGGGTGACTGCATAGGTGAGTGACGGGTCGAGGGCCGATGCCCATGTGGCGCTGAACAGCAGGGCGATAAATAAAAGACTTCTCATAGGATATTTTTTTGATGGACCGTGGTTACAAAAAATTATGCCGCTTTAAGCATCGAGATACTGGCGGCCTTCGTTTTTCAGATAAATCAGTGCTTTCTGAAGAATTCCTTCTTTAGTCCTGAGTGATTCTTCAAAAATGGCTGTGCTCAGGTCGATGGCCGTGGCATTTGGCTGCATGCTTACTCCTGCAGTATTGATGAGGCGAATAACATCTTCCTTGGCGTTTTTCACCATATCCCAGGCCTGATTCGAAATATAAACCTGTTGCGATAGGTTGTGCTCGAACTCCATGCGGATGGTCTGCAGCAGCAATGCCTGCAGTTCTTTTGAGCTCATGCCAACCTGATTCATCCGCAACACGATGCTTTCGGGATTGATGCGTTCGAGGAACAAGGCCAGCCGCTCGTAGGCCTGCAGCCGGATGGGCAGCGAAACGCGCTTCTGCTCAAAACGGGCATCCAGTTCTTTCTTTTTCTGTTCGTTTTCGAGATAACTTTTGAGAACAAAGAATGCAGTGAGAAAAACCATCAGTGCCGGCAGCACAATTTTCGCTAAATCGAGGGCAAGTTCCATTTCAATTTCTATTTAAGGCAAAAATAAATATTTATTTGATATGCTGGGAATTTGATGTGGAAATGTGCGCCTTCACGTGAAACGTGATAAATCGGCGATGTGTGAATATGAGTTACGTTGAAAATGCGAAATCAGAAATACGAGATATGAAATACTGCAGCGATGATGCGATGATGTGATGATGTGGAAATGTGGAAATGTGCGCCTGCGGCGATGTGGGAATATTAGATTGTCACTTTTGTCTTTGTACTTTTGTCTTGAGGGTGGCCTTCAATCTCAATGGAGCTTCACGTAAAACGTGACGTGGTCGCACACCTTGTCCCCGGGGCGTTGCCCAGCGCTACCAATA
>CAZJOL010000303.1:0-3126 GCA_964547605.1 uncultured Bacteroidaceae bacterium
TCAGCTGTTCAACGCCTCCAAAAAAGGCCATGGCTGCTGCAGCCCAGATCAGAGCGAGGATTCCCTCCGTAATCATTGCCCCATAAAAAACCCTTCGGCCGTATTTTTCATTTTTAATGCATCGGGCCATGAGCGGGCTTTGAGTGGCATGAAATCCTGAAATGGCACCGCAGGCAATCGATATGAACATCATCGGGAATATGGGCATTGAATCGCCCTTTGCATGCTGGTTGTAGAGGTTGCCTGTAATTTCGGGAATTTGAAAACCACCAAAGAAAATGGCTCCGATTATCGCAACGGCCATAAAGAGCAGTGCAAATCCGAACAGCGGATAAATCCTGCCAATCAGTTTGTCGATGGGAAGCATGGTGGCCAGAAAGTAATATACAAACACCATGATTGCCCAGAATGTGAGATCTAGTGCGATTTCTGTATTTCCGATGCTGAATGAGTCTGCAGTCAGACCAGCCAGGATTTCTGCTGGCCCCATAATAAATACGGCCCCTACGAGAATCATGAGCATGACGGTAAAGGCGCGCATAAACTGCATTACCGGCTTTCCAAGATATCTTCCGATTATTTCCGGAAGACTGAGTCCGTCGAGGCGCATACTCATCATCCCTGCCATGTAATCGTGAACGGCGCCGCCGAAAATGGAGCCGAAAACAATCCAAAGAAATGCCGATGGTCCCCACATGGCACCGGCAATAGCGCCGAAAATAGGGCCGAGCCCGGCGATGTTCAGAAACTGAATCAGAAAAATTTTATACCATGGCATTGGCACATAATCAACGCCGTCTTGTTTCGAAAAGGCAGGCGTGGTGCGGTTTTTATCAATGCTGAAAATTTTTTCCATCAGCAGGCCATACAATAAATAACCTGCAATCAGGACTGCAATTGAAATGAGAAACGTGTACATGACAATGATTAATTATTTTTTTCCTTCTTTTTCTGTTGATCTTTTTTCCATTTTTCCTTATCCATCAGGTCGCCGGTTTCGGTGAAATGGCGCCATTTTCCCTGCTTCAGGCCTTCCTTGTATTCACCCTCGATTTTGATGCTACCCGAGTCATAGTAGAACTTTGCTTCACCATCGGGCTTGCCTTCGGAATACTCAATGCTGGTTTTTGATTCGCCATTGCTGTAATATTCCAGATAGGTCCCTTCGATTTTCCCATCTTCAAACTCTGCCTGCGCCTTGGTTCCGCCATCTTCCTCATCGTAATACAGCATTCCTTTGCCTGTCGGCTCGTCGCCTTCAAACATCAGACTTCCCCAGATTTCGCCGCTTTTGTAGTAATAGCGCCACATTCCTTCACGTTTTTTATCAACAATGCGACCTTCGGCCATTATTTGCGTGCTGTCGTCTTCGTAATATATTCTGCAGGTTTTGCCATCTTCGTATTCATCGGGTAATTCAATGGTAAGCAGGGAGTCAAACTCACTGGCATAAAGGTCTTCGGCGCTGTTTTCAATTTCCTCGAGCTCTGCATCGAACATGGCATCAGCACTGTGTTCCACAATGAGCGTGTTGCTGAAAAATCCTTTTTTTTCACTCACCAATTGGAAACCGATGTTGTGAAAAGAAGCGAGTATTTCGCGACTCTGGCGTATATTGGCCTTCTGATCTTTTTTCGCATAGTAATACAGGTGGCTGTAAATCTTTGGCCCCTGCAGGAAAACAGACACATTGGCTTCATCGTCAAATTGTCCGAAGAAATTCATGAACTCCTCATCATTGGCCAGCATGCGACCTTTCTCGTAGGCGTCAATCATGTCCATCAGGTTGCTGGGCGAATTGCTGAAGACTACAAAATCGTCCATGAAAATATAATAAGGCTTTTCAAGCTTTGCGAACATTTTGCCGAAAAACATCTTGAAGAAACCGTTCATGCCGAAATAATGAATTTTGAAATTTTTATACTCGGCATCGTCAATCTTAACCGGTGTGCGGTTTTTCACCTTCTTCACAATTTTTTCCATGCCGGCCATGGCCAATTCAATGTCTTTTGTGTGCAGGATGGCAACCATGTCATTTTCGCGCGCATTGGGCGTTGGCGGGAGTTTCACCATGGCTATTTCGTTGCCGATCCATGAGAAGAAATCCTCTTCGAGACTGATGCCGAACAGTTTTTCCATTTTCTTCAGCGTCTTTTCATACGACTCTGCACCAGCTGAATCCTTAAAAGAGAACTCCGCTTTCAGATTGTTGAACAGATCCATGTAGTCGGAAAATGAAACAGACAAATACAGAGCATAGTCGGCTGGAATGATGCGGTAGGCCTGAAGCGGGCCGCGCTCAATGCCACTCAGCATGTGAATGTAGCTTTCGGCAGAATCTTTCAGAATGGTGCTTCCGCTGAAACTCAGACGTTCGCTTTCGAGATTGATGTTGAAAGCCGAGTAGTTGAAAATGCGCTTCAGCTCTGACAACAATTCCTGTTCATCGGAAAGGTAGTAGCCGATATATGGAGCCATAAAATTGTAGCTGACATAGAAGCGAAAAAGATTGTTACCTGATGTGGAACTGACAACAGACTGAAAGGCGGAATTGTTTTTCCATTGGTCCGGTGTTTTGGCGGCAGTGATGGAATTCTGCACCAGACTTTTATTATAAGAAGCCATGAAAACATTGTCGATCACCGAAACATAAAATACATCATCACTGGTCTTATCATCAATAATGAGAATATCGGTGTCTTCATACTTTTCGCGTGTCATGTCATAGCCAAATGTCCCGACAATTCCACCGACATAATCCTTAATAAAAGCGAATTTACCGGCCTGTTTCAGATCGACCAGAAACAGAAAATCGAAATCCTGGTTGGGCAGCAGATGGCAGCTCACGAGCAGAGGCCGGTCGGTGAAAAGCATGTCCATCGTTTCATCACCACGGATCAGGGAATCGAGTGTGGTTGCGCTTTCCGCAATGTCTTCAAATAACGGATCGGTAATCAGGTGCTGCCACATTTTGCTTTCTGCCAGCGTATTCCAGCCCTTGGTGAGATTGTCGGTCTCAATGATGTAAACAGCATCCTGCGGAACGTAGTTCCAGATGGCGCGCATCGGGCTTGATTTGAAATAGAAATAGGCAGCTGTGCCGCCAATGCCGAGAACAATGGCTGC
>CAZJOL010000304.1:0-3109 GCA_964547605.1 uncultured Bacteroidaceae bacterium
AATATCGCCTGCCAGAATGGCTTTGAGCAGATATACCGGCAATATGTCGAACGGGAAGACCTTGTCGTATTGATCAGTTAAAACAAAGGCGCGCTCGGCACCATGGAAATTGGTATCCAGTCTGAATTTTCTTTTCGGAGTGAGAAACGCAGTGAATGTCCTTGAAGCGCTGTGTTTGTTGAATCCAGGAGTTGCCCATCCAAAGAAGTCGAAATAATTTCCTTCGGGAATCACGGTGATCATTGTTTCGTAGAAACCGAGAAAACCCTGCTTGCCGACATTGGTACCTGAGAGTACATTGCCACTGATGACACGCACATCACCTTCCTTGATGTTTCCGGCAAGCAGCCACTCAAGCGAAGATTCTGCGGGCATTTCAACCATGTATGTATTCTTGACTTCACTTCCGGCAACCGAAACAAAGCGGGTCATTTCGCGATAACCAGTCAGAAACAGTTTGCCGATGGCCACTACATCCTGCGGATACAGATACCAGACCGTTTCCCCTTTGTTGATCGGAGCCACGTGGTGAATCTGCACTCCTACATTTCCCGATGGATGTGGTCCGCTGAAAAGATTCAGGTCAATATTTTTGAATTGCGCATACACCAGCTCATCAGTTTTTTCCTCATGCAGCCCGATGTGTATACTCCCAGATGTCAGTTTTTTCAATGCATCGAGCCCGGTCTGAAATGCATCGAAATTCTTCTGAATGAAGGCATGATCGGAAACAGCCAGCGGTGCGGAATCGAAAGCTGAAATAAAAATGTCGCGTGGTGTATCATCGGGATTTGCCACAATGGCATAAGGCCGCTGCCGGAGCAAAGGCCACAGGCCCGATTTCAGCAGTTTCTCTATGATAATCCCGCGCTCAGCGCCAGCCGGATTTTCTGCACCAAAAGAAATTTTCCCGTCTTTCTTATCCGGCTCAATTTCAATGGCCAGAAGCTTGCGCTTGTCACCCCGCACTACTCGTTTCACTGTGCCAGAAACCGGAGAAGTGAGATACATTCTTTCATCAAGCTTGTTTTGTATTACAGGCGTTCCGCACTCAACAGCATCACCTTCCTGTACAAGCAGGCGTGGTTTAATCAGGCGGAAACGGTCGGGTTCAACTGCATATAACTCGGGAAGATGTGTCCGGATATCATCCGTATTCACTTCTCCCTTGAGTTTTATGTCGAGCCCTTTGCGGATTTTATAAACCTTTCGCATATAGGTCTGGAATTTCCGCAAATTTAATAATTAATCAGTTTCAACAATACGCATAAAAGGCGCTTCTTAACATCTTTATACGTGCTTTACATCTTCTTCCCTGATATTTCCTATATTTGCGTAGCAATCGGACAAAAATGAGAAAAACACTGATATATATCATGGCCTTAGTAGGTCTGGCATCCTGTCATACTCCGAAAACAGCTCTGTCTGTCAAAAGTGGAGCTGACAGCACAACAAGCGAAGTGGCCTATCCGGATGCCGTTGAATATTACGAACCCGCACGAATGAAATATTCAGACGAAGTGTATTCCGATGATATAAAGTCGGTGCAACTGCATGCAGCAGAATGGGTGTTCGGTCCACCGGTCATCTGGCTCGAAAAGCAGAACCAGCTTACACTCTCGTTTGATGAACTCACTGATAATAAAAAAGATTATTACTTCACATTCATTCTGTGCGATGCTATGTGGAACCCGGTCGATCTGCCGCAAATGGACTTTATCGACGGCTTCAGCGAAGACCCCATTACATCATTTCAGTTTTCTGTAAACACCCTCGTGAATTATGTACATTATTCCGTGAGTTTCCCGTCTGAAAACATGAAGCCGAAGAAAAGCGGAAATTATCTGCTGCAGGTCTATTACAATGAGGGTGACGAAAAGAAAACGGTTATCACAAAGCGATTCTTTGTTGCAGAAAATATTGTCGGGATAAAATCCGAAATTAAAATGGCAACAAACATCGAGCTGCGGAATTATCAGCATGAAGTGGATTTTGTAATCAACAAAAGCGGTGTTGATATTGTCGATCCGTACCGTAATCTCACCGTCATTCTTCAGCAGAACGGAAGGACCGATAATATGATTACAGACCTGAAGCCAAAGCTGGTGAAAGGCGACGAACTTGAATACAATTTCGAAAGTGGAAATATTTTCGATGCAAACAACGAGTTTCGTCATTTCGACATAAAAAGCATCACCTATAATACCGACCGCATTTCCAGCATACAGCGAAAAGACGGGCTGTTTCACGTTTATCTGAAAACCGATTACCGCAGGCCATACGAGCGCTATCTGTCGGAAGAAGACATTAACGGCCGTCTGCTGATAAAGAATGATGACGGAAAAGACAGTGAGCTTGAATCGGAATATGTGTGGGTTCATTTTCTGCTGAGCTACGATGCGCCGCTCACCGAAGGCTCAGTGTTTCTGCAGGGCGCTTTCACACAGTGGGGTTACAACGAGCGCTATAAGCTGAACTACGATTACGATCAGAAGGGCTATGCCGATTCACTGCTGCTGAAACAAGGTTATTACAATTATCAGTACGTGTATCTCAAAGACGGGGAAACCGCAGCTGATGCGTCATACATCGAGGGGCGCCATTCCGAGGCCGACAACGATTACACCATCTATGTCTATTACCGCGAGCCCGGAGAATTGTTCGATCGTCTGATTGGCTTGCAGACTGTAAATTCGAGGAAATAATTTGAAAATCGATAATACAGAATGCAAAATGACGTGGGAGTCATGAGTTATAAGTTATAAATTATGAGTTATGAGCTGACTCCTGGCCACTCACTACTGACAACTGAAATGTGGATTCATAGGCAGCGCTTCTTATTAATACGTTGGGCGTAGTCTACAGTAAAATAAAGCAGGGTTTAGTCTGGAGACTAAACCCAACAGAATTTTCTCGAAAGACTGCGCCCGGCCTTGAATTTAGAGCGCTGCGAGTGATGAATTTTGAGTGATGAGTGATGAGCTGGTTACTCACAACTGACTACTGACTACTCCTGCAACTCACTTGCAGTATTTGCTTTGCAAAGTCAGCACTTCATCGCCATACATTTCGGTAAAGCCATTATTTAGTGCCCGTTGGATGTCTTCGC
>CAZJOL010000305.1:0-3104 GCA_964547605.1 uncultured Bacteroidaceae bacterium
CTGTCGACTCTTCGACGGAGTTTATCCTGCGGGACGCAGGGCTCAGAGTGACAGCGGGCGGAGCTCAGGTAGCCAGCGGCAATCAGTCTGATCGAAAAAGAAAAAATATTTTACAATATCGGTTATTCCGTCCCGAAAAACTGTATCCAGAAATCGTGTTCGGTTTCAATCTGACCAATAATGTACCTGTCGGTATATCGGGCATTGTCATCAATCAGCAGCAGTTTTTCTTCTAAATTGCGGTCGTATGGACTGCTCGAATACACCCATGATGCATTGAAGAAACGATGGAAAAAAACATCTTCGAGTGTCTGAATGTCGCGTGGCAGGCCGGATTGCTGCATTTTTACGCGTGCAAGTGTTTTGTTGAACTGCGGCATGTAAATCCAGAAGAGTGCCCTGTATTGACCGTTGCTGTCCTTAACCAGCGGGCACAGGCCAATGATGCGGTTTTCTGTAAGAAATCGCTGGTTGTCGAATATGGCATCTTCTCTAATCAGGAATCCGGCAATACTGTTGTTTGTGCTCAGAATCTGCAGTGCTTCAGCGCCTGAAAGTGGTTTACGGAATTCATCGTCGCTGTTGGAATAGACTGTAACGGAATCATTTTTCAGCGCGGTTTTCAGACATGCCATCAGTGTGTCGGTGCTGAAAAGTATTTTGTTTTTTTCTGCATCAATAAACTGCCATGAACGCTGTGCATAAACGACATGTCTTCTTTCTAGATTGAAATATTTATTTACTCCGCCGGAATAATTGCTGGCTGCGTAGACCGGCTCTGACAGCAGGCTTGCAGGGCCTTTCTGATAAGGTTTCGGAAAAATGCGTTTGTAGCTGTACAGGGACTGATACTTACGGACCACTTGTTTTTTGCCGGTGCTGTCGTACACAATCCATTTGCCTGTGCGGTGGTTGTCGGAAAACTTCCCCTGCGCCCGTTTGTGGCCGTTGGAATAATACGAAACATATTTTCCATGCAGCAATCCATTGCGGACATTATACTGAGCTGAGTATTGTGAGTCACTGTATTCCTGCTTTGTGAGCTGTGCCGGGGCCAATAACGATGCAGCACAAAATGCGGATGTAACTATAAATAATCTGATTGTTTTCATTGGTTGATGATTAATGTTTAACTCCGTACAATTGCATTATTTTGTCATTCAGCACTACAGGCGATGGCTTTCGTCCAGGTACGTTTACATATTCCTTCACCATGCGGAACCCCACGTCGCGATAGCCCTGATCGGAATATCCATACAGGTTTTTTTGGTGGTTGGAGAGAAATGATTTGCCATAGATGCACATCCGCTTTAAAACCTGTGGATCAGATTTGCCTGCCAGATACAAATATTCGAAAGTGTAAGCGTTGTTGAGATTTCCCGGGAAAGAGAGGGCGGATTCATCAAACGACGCCATAATCCATTCGGCATAATGACGGTTGATTTCAAATTTTTTCAGTGCTGAGTCGGCATACAGAGCCATTTGTTCCCACTCTGACTTATACGGAAGCCGGTAGATAAAAACAATACCGCTGTCGGGATTCTCCATTTGGGTTCTCCAGATGCAGTATTCAAGCGCGTTTTGCCATGATACTCCCACCACCGGATAAGATTCATACTTTTTGTGATGCGTGTATTTTTCATAAGTTTCTGCACTGGCAATGCTGCGGTCGGGCATCAGCGAATCTTTGCAGACGCCATTTGCAGCGCGTGATTCGATAAACTGTTTGTATTGGGCAAGTGTAATGAAAGGAGTGGCTTCGAAAGAAGGGAGCACCGCAAACGAATCGGTGAAGATAGTGTTATACCCGTGCAGAGCAGGATAGAAGCGGCTTTCAGGAATGGTGACGTTAGAAGTTTCCTGGGCTTCAACGTTGCCGGCATACAAGCCGGTTAAAAGCATGAACGTAAGAATCCATGCACGAATACGAATCCCATAATTTATCATGACTGGTGCTGTTATATTTTGCTAATAGTAACGAAATAATAAGAATGATATTGTGAAGTCCGGGGTGCGGGGAAATTATCAGTCGTGTCGTTTCGGGTTTGCTGCTGCAGCGCTTTAAAATCAAGGCTGGGCGTAGTCTTGAAAGATTAATCTGTAGGGTTTAGTCTCCAGACTAAACCCAGCATTAATATTATTTCAGACTACGCCCAACGTATTAAAAAGCGCTGCAGATGTGGTGTCCAGCATGATTGTTTTAGTCTTGACAGAAAGCATTCTAACGTATTGTTTTTCTGTTTTGCACAATTCCCAGTAAAACCAAGAGTGAGCCGATAGTAAACATAATAATGTGCAGCGCATTGATATCGCGCACCATGAGAATCTGCACCACAATCCATCCGCAGAGCAGGATGCCTTGCAACATCACGAAACGCGCTGCTGCTGAGTGATTACGAATGGTCAGAATGCCTGCGGAAATATTCAGAACACCGTTTACCACAAACAACACAATGCCGGGAATGAGGAATGAGCTGAACGGAGCATCTTTCAGATAAGCGGTGGTCATGCCCATGAGTTTTCCGGAGGGGTCTGCAATGAAGAGTGCGCCTGCAACCAACGCATTGATGGCTGTGAAAAAAAGCAGGGAAGCAGTAAGAACTTTAAGTGTCTTTTTCATTCCGGTAAGATGTGAAGCTTTCTTTACGCATTTCAAAAATACAAAATTGTTTACAGTAACGATGCGAGATACTTCCCGGTGAGCGATCTTTCGCATTGAATCAGGTCTTCGGGCAGTCCCTGAAAAAGAAGCTCTCCGCCGTTTTTGCCGCCTTCGGGTCCCAGGTCGATGATCCAGTCTTTTCCCATGATGGATTTATTTGTCTTAGCCCGATGAATACAAAAATACCTAATAAGCTGAGAATCCGCGAAGGTCGTTCCTGTTTTTTGTGCGAATTATTTGTTGCATTTGTCCTATTCGTTGCAAAAAATGCAGCAATTATGTCTGTTATTCGTTGCATAATCTGCAGCGAATATGCCCTGTATTTGTTGCACGATGGAGGAGTTGCTAACGGACAGCGGTATGTTTTTGTTGCCGATTACGGAGCTCGTCACTATCAAGCCACGATGAAGTTTGAAGCGAGCCACAATCGTTGATTTCAGCA
>CAZJOL010000306.1:0-3100 GCA_964547605.1 uncultured Bacteroidaceae bacterium
GGATTTTTCAATCCGCGCGACAAGGACAACATGCTTGATTTTGCCGTTAAGCTTGACAGATTCAATCTCAAGCTGGTGCAGCCATATCTGAAATCTTTCTGCAGCAAAGTGGAGGGCTCGTGCGACGGACAGGTGCTGGTGAAAGGAAACATCGACAGGCCTGATGTAAACGGCGAAGTGGTGTTCCGGCGCACAAGCGTGATGGTAGATTATCTGAATATGTTTTATTCTTTTGCCGACACGCTGAAGATCAACAACAGCGAATTTGCACTGCGCGACATAACTGTGTTTGACACCAAAGGGAATAAGGCTACCGGCGACATTCTTGCTACGCACGATTATTTCAAAAACTTTTATCTCGATATAAATCTCAAGCCGGAAAGAATGCAGTTCCTCAATACGGCCGCCAAGGACAATGATTATTTTTACGGAACAGCGTTCGCATCCGGCGTGGTGAAGATTTTCGGCCCGTTCAACCAGATAGCCATCGAAGTGGCTGCAAAGACTGAACCCGGCTCTGTGCTTTATATTCCGATTACCTCATCGACCGAAGTATATGAAAATGATTTCATCACATTTGTTTCAGGAAAAAGCGATTCCGGTATTGTGCAGAAAGATGTCAAGATTCGTGATTCGGGTGTCAGCCTGATGTTTGATATTGATGTGACTCCTGATGCAGAAGTGCAGATTGTGTTCGATCCGA
Organism: uncultured Bacteroidaceae bacterium; assembly: GCA_964547605.1. Classification (GTDB taxonomy): domain Bacteria; phylum Bacteroidota; class Bacteroidia; order Bacteroidales; family DTU049; genus GWF2-43-63. The sequence continues at coordinate 704 of CAZJOL010000306.1, forward strand.
AAATCGGTGACGTGATGAAAGGCCGAGGTGCAGGCCGCTTGCGCATGACCATTGACCGTTCCGGAGAATTTCTGATGTTTGGAAATCTTGAAATTGAAAAGGGAGATTATCTGTTCACGCTTGAAAATGTAATCAATAAAAAATTCCTTGTCGAACGTGGCGGTGTGATTACGTGGAATGGAGATCCGTATGCTGGAAAGATGGATCTGTACGCCCGTTATTCCATCAAAACGTCGCTATACGAACTGGTTTCAGTGGCAGATGAATCCGAGCAGTACAAAAACAAAGTGCCGGTCAGTTGTCTCATGCATCTGACCGGAGACCTGCTGAGCCCGGATATTTCCTTCGATCTCGATTTGCCTGAATCGGATGAGAATACGAAAAATCTTGTCAGAACGGTTATTGCCAATTCAGAGGAAATGAATCGTCAGGTGTTTGCCTTGCTGATTTTGAATTCATTTATCCCGACAGAACGCAACACGTTCAACAGTCCCATCAGTCAGGGAATCGGCAATACTTCCATTGAGCTTATTTCAAATCAGTTCGGCAACTGGCTGTCGCAGATCAGCAATGATTTCGATGTTGGTTTCAGTTACAATCAGGGAGATCAGGTGACATCGTCGCAGGTCGAAATCGCGCTCAGTACGCAGATTCTGAATGACCGAATCGTGCTGGAGACCAACCTTGAAATCGGCGGAAATCAGCTTGGAACTCCTGAAAATCAGCAGGCATCAAACATTGCCGGTGACGTGAGCATTGAATATAAAATTTCGGAAGACGGTAAAATCCGTGTCAAGGCATTCAACCGCTCCAACACAGTGGATGTGGTTGCCAATAATGCGCCCTACACGCAGGGTGTGGCCGTTTTTTACCGAAAGGATTTCGACAGGTTCAGAGAACTTTGGGAAAGAAAGAAAAAAGATAAAATCAAAAAATGATGAAAACAGTCACATTGCTGGTTTTGCTTGCTGCGTCTGCCATTGCAGGTTATGCGCAGGATACGGTTTTCACTGTGCGTGTTTATGAAAAAAAACAAATGGTCGAACGCCGTTCCTATGGTATTCACGGAAACATGATGGCAAAGGAAACACGGCTGAGCGAGGAGCCGTTGCTGTGGTTCCGCGAATTCATGATTTACGACAAAGGAAAACTGATCCGCTCCGGGCACTACATCGACGATACCGATGTGACCGATTATTCCTATGAGTATAATGAAAAAGGAAAGCTTGAAAAAAAACGTGAAACAAAACAGGGCGTTGTTTCCGGTGAGACTTTTTACCAATACAATGAAAAAGGCTGGCTGACTGAGGAAGAATCCTATGTTGGCAAGCGAAAAAAAATCGTCACCGATTATGATTACACGCTCGAAGGCCTTGTGAAGAAACGTACAGAAAATATTTCTGACAGTAACAGAATTATGGTTTTGTCTGAATTGTATTTCTACAACATCGATGGCAAAATTATACGCATGGTTGGAATGAATGGCGATGATACCATTTCGGATATCCGGTACACTTACGATCAGTTTGGTTTCAAACTCAGACAGGACGTGATTTCGCACAGTGATACAACGCTTTCTGTTGTTTGGTTATATGGGCGGAACGGCTCTCATCCTATGATTGAGAAACATATGGCGGATGGTTATGTGGTGCGGAAAACAAAAAACTTCTTCAATAAGGAAGGCCGAATAAAAAAAGAGATTATTATGGAATACCGCGTTTACAGCGGAAAAATGAAACCTGAAAAGACAATCAGGAAATACAGATATTTTTGGAATGACTGATTCAGACTCAAAGTTACAGGTCACCGAAATGGTGATGCAGCGTGTACGTGAAAAATTTGCGGCGGATGGCAGCGGGCACGGCATCGATCATATCATGCGCGTGTATCGTATGGCAGTCAGAATTGCGGAAGAGGAGTCCTGTGACACGTTCATTGTGGCTCTTGCTGCGCTTCTGCACGATGTGGGCGATCACAAACTGACCGCCAGCGGGAATGAAAATCACAGGGAAGAAATAGCTGCATTGCTTGATGGAACGGGCCTATCTAATGTGCAGACCAATCAGATTATTGACATTGTGGAGAAGGTTTCGTTCAAGGGCAACGGGGTGGAGGATGCACCGATGCCTGTAGAAGGCCGCTGTGTGCGCGATGCGGATCGGCTCGATGCAATGGGGAGTATAGGAATTGCCCGTGCCTTTGCCTATGGCGCCCTGAAAGGCAGACCAATGTTTGATGCTGACAAGAAACCCGGTTCGCACGACAATTTTGGTGATTATAAAAAAAGTAATTCGCATACGATAAACCATTTTTACGAAAAGCTGCTGTTGCTGAAAGACCGGATGGAAACTGCAGCCGGAAAGCGTCTTGCCGAAGGACGTCATGCCATGCTTGAGG
>CAZJOL010000307.1:0-3096 GCA_964547605.1 uncultured Bacteroidaceae bacterium
AAATTGATTTCCCAGATGGCAAAAGTGGGACACTCGGTCACACACTTACGGCACAACTTGCATTTTTCGAAATCAATATAAGCCAGATTGTTAACCAATGTGATGGCATCGTGCGGACAGGCCTTGACGCATTTTCCACAACCGATACAGGCAACCGCGCAGTTCTTCTTCGAAATTGCACCTTTTTCGGTGTTGACGCAGGATACAAAAATGCGTTTGCTTTTTGGTCCCTTGTTGCGCAATTCGATGATCTTGCGGGGGCATGATTTCACACAGGCACCGCAGGATGTACAGTTGGCTTCGATTACAACCGGCAACCCCGTTGTTTTATCCATATACATGGCGTCGAACTGGCAGGATTCAACACAGTCTCCAAGTCCAAGACAGCCGTTCGGGCAGCCGGTTTCGCCGCTTGAGAGCGTATGGGCAAAGCTGCATCTCGAAACGCCGTCGTACTTGATTTTCTGCGGAGCGTTGGCCAGCGATCCGTTGCAGCGGATGACCGCTACCTGAGGAGCCCTTTCAACAGCTTCGATTCCAAGAACGGCAGAAATGTCCTTAACAATTGCATTGCCGCCAACCGGGCAGAACAAGGCGTCCATGTTTCCTGCTTTTACAATGGCTTCGGCAAAATTCCGGCAGCCGGCAAATCCGCAGCCGCCACAATTGGCCCCCGGTAAAAATTCAACTACCTGATCAATCCGCGGGTCTTCGATGACCTGAAACTTCAGATCCACTCCGTAAATGATAATGGCAAATACCAAACCGACGGAGCCTAAAACAATGACTGCTAATAATATTGTACTCACTAGGCAAAAGATTTTTCGAATTATCGGCACAAAATTATAAATGATATTTTCTTTGCGAAAATATTTGCACGAACATTTACAAACTCTTTATGTTCCTCTTTATATGCGATTTACGCTAAATACTATAATGTATATACAACGAAATTGATTTGCAAGAAACTGATTTCTTGCACGTTACAAACCATGTTTGAATCCATTCTAAATTGTAAAAGTTATCAACAAATGTTTAGAAATCAACGCTTTGAGGTATAATTACAGATTATCAGACAAGCTCAATCCTGGCCACGAACGGAATCAGAACTAAACTATCGGCATTTAGCAGGGTTCTGTGACGAAAATATCATTCGAAAAATTCGCGGAAGAAAAAGTGAAAATGCTGCAAAGGTTTTACAGGAGATCCCGGCACAGTAGCAGAAGCTGTGTCTCAATCTGAGACCGGGAACTCAGTGGTGTTATTGTCTTTGTGTCTTCTTGCCGAACATCCATTGGGCGCGCGTCTCTGCGTGCAACGTTTCACGTTGACGCGTGACCTTGATTACCTGATGTCCTGGTGGCAATTCCGATAGCAATCGGAATCTCTGCGGCTCAGGTCCGCCTTCGTCGGACTAAACTCCCTCTGCGAGCCATTATGCCAGCCCGCGGCCGCTTTTGCTGATCTTGCCCTCGGCTTTCAGATCGCCGATGATTTTATCGAGCAATCCATTGACAAAACTGTTGCTCTTGGGCGTTCCGAATTCTTTCGACAGCTCGATGTATTCATTCATGGATGCCTTCACCGGAATATTGTCAAACTGCGTGATTTCGGTCAGTGCCAGTTTTATTACCAGCATGTCGAGGACAATGACACGCTCAATATCCCAGTTTTTGAGATGCTTCTCAATCAGATCGTCATAGGCACCGAGATTAATGATGGTCTTGTCGAAAAGTTTAATCATGAAAGACCGGTCGTCGTCGTCGCCCATGCCTTCGGATGGCTTCAGCAACGCAGGAAATTCCGTTGTCGACTCTTTCTCCGGATCATAGCTTTTGAGCCATGCGTGAACCATCAATCCGGTCAGAACGGAATCGTCGCCCCAGTGAATGTTTCTCTCTTCATACAGGGCTCTCAGGTTGCTGTCGAAAGCAATGAATTTCTTGAACAGTTTCACGATGAATTGCCGGTGCGAAGTATAACTCTGTTCGCCTGAATTCATGTAATTCTGATATTCGCTCCATTCCTGAACTTCCTTGTATATCTTGCGGAAATTGTCGTTCATGTCGGCCCAGTTCAAACGCAGTCCGTTGATGGCATTCTGTACATGCGCATTATCGCGAAGGTGCAGCAACAGCGGGTTCTGAACGAATGTCAGATTCGGATTGATATCCTCTTCGGTCGGTACGTGTTTATGACGGTTCTCTTCAATCTTTCTTTCGGCAATATCCCGCAATTCAAGAAGCGCGGAGATTTGTGTGAATATAAGATCGCGCATATCCTCCACTGAATCAATCAGCGCCCTGCGGCCTTTTTCAATGTCGGTGTTACCACCAACAACATAGGAATAAACAGCTTGAAGGGTTTTGCTTCGGATAATGTGACGCGATAACATAGAGAACGTTTTGGTTTTGCGGCTGCAAAGATACACAATAGTGGTGAGTAGTGAGTAGTGAGTGGTGAGTTTTTTTGAATAATGAACAGGACATGCATCTTACTCACTGCTCGCTGCATCCCGCTCACTGATCACCGCTCACTGATCACCGCTCACTACTCACTGCTTCTAAACGGCTGGCTCCGGAATATCTTCCTCAATTCTCAGATTGTCGATGATGAAGCTTTGGCGGTCAGGCGTGTTTTTGCCCATGTAAAATTTCAGAATTTCTTCCAGCCCGTTTTCTTTTTTCAGCAACACGTTTTCAAGACGCATTTTTGGTCCGATCAGCTGGCGGAATTCATCAGGGCTGATTTCACCAAGACCTTTGAATCGCGTGATCTCCGGCTTGGGCCCGAGTTCCTGTATGGCATTAACCCGCTCCTGATCGCTGTAGCAATAGATTGTTTTCTGCTTGTTGCGAACGCGGAATAACGGCGTCTGCAAGATATAAAGGTGACCTGAACGCACCAGATCGGGATAGAACTGAAGGAAAAAAGTGAGTAGCAACAAACGGATATGCATACCGTCAACATCGGCATCGGTGGCAACCACCACGTTGTTGTACCTGATGTTTTCTATGCCTTCTTCGAGGTTGATGGCTGCCTGCAGAAGATTGAATTCTTCGTTTTCATACACAATGCGCTTGCTCAAACCGTAGG
>CAZJOL010000308.1:0-3047 GCA_964547605.1 uncultured Bacteroidaceae bacterium
CCGCCGCTGTCACATTGAGCCCTGCCTGCTGTCACACTGAGCGGAGTCGAAGTGTTAACAGCAGGATAAACTCCGTCGAAATGTCGACAGCGGGGTAAACTCCATCGAAGGATGAACAGTAGAACAGACTCAAGAGATTTCCTTTCATTATTTTGTGTGTAAACGAAAAACGAAGATAGCAAAAAGTTTTTGTATGTTTGTTTTATGAAATACTGCTACGATTATCCACGGCCGGCTGTAACTGTTGATGCAGCTGTATTGGTGAAGCAAAACAAACAATGGTTTATATTGCTCATTGAGCGGAAACACGATCCATACAAAGGTTGTTATGCGTTGCCCGGTGGATTTGTTGAAGAGGATGAAACACTCGAAGAGGCCATTACGCGCGAGCTTCAGGAAGAAACAAATCTCACCTTGAATAACATGCAGCAATTCCGCGCCTACAGCCGCCCCGACCGGGATCCGCGCGGACGCACGATTTCGGTGATTTTCACTTCAATTCTTGATACATTAACCGCTGCTGTCGCCGGCGACGATGCCGCAGCCGTCAAATGGTTCCCGCTCGATCAGCTGCCGGAGCTGGCGTTTGATCATGAGGAGATTGTAGCGGATATAATGAAAGCGATGAATATGTGAAACCATTATTGTTTCAGAAAACCATATTCATATACTTTTGGTTCTATTTTTTTTGCGAGAATTTTAAGTGATTCTCTTAAATCTGAAATCAGATTCGAGTAGGTTTCATCCTCGCTTTTATTGTTCATTTTTCCCTGCTCGTTTCTGCCCTGAAAATATTCACGGATATCGTAGAGCGAAGCATTTACATTGCAATCGGGCTGTTTGTGATAGTATTTCCAGAGTTGACGACCGGCATTGAACACTGCCTGTGCTTCTGGTGAAAACTCTAAGGGAGCATTTTGTTTTGGATGTGAGGGGTAGTCAAATAGTGCTTCCTGAACCATAGTTGGGTTGCCTTTTCCCTGAATAAACTGGATCATGAAATCGCTTTCAAATTTTTCACGCGAACCAACTTCGTATTCTGTGAATGGAATCCAATGGTTAGGGCCATATTTTGATTGAATGTTGTTGCTGAACAATGTGTATGTGATGCAATTGCCTTGAAATTCTTGATCTTCTTTCCATTTATTATCTGGATAAAGAAATTGATCCCGATCATTGAGCCATGTGGCTTCAACACAATGACGTACAGCATATAGGATTGAGGCTTCAATTAAATTTGTGTAGCTAATTGAAACATGTAATCCTCCAAATGTTTTCTTGCCTGATTCATTATCTATAAATACATCATTCTGATGTTGAAAATCATTACTGTTTGAATGTATTTGGCCAATGATTGGCGGAGCAAGATTTTTTGAGCGACTTGATAACCATGTATTTATTCGTCCTTTTAGGTTATCATAGTTGCAAATATTTTTCTGACAGATAATATCCCCGTTTTTATTGAAAACATCGGCAAAGATTTGATTAAAAGATTCTTTAGTTTTAGAATTCCAGATAAAAAAACCTATAGGAAATTGACCTTTGACATTATCAAAAGTGTTTGCTTGAACCAAAAACAGTCGTTCTAATTTAGGGTCAAATATTTTTCTGAATTCATTAAAATTTGAGGATTGTAGGCTCTTCAGTTTAGAGAAGTTTGCAATTATAGAATCAGTAATTTCAAAAAAGATTCGGATTAAAAATTGAGCTGAAATTTCATTTGATGCTTTGCCAATTTTATCTTTATATTTTAAATAGGTTTTATTTTCAATTGAAGTTTTTGATTTATTTGTGCCAGTACCAGATTTTTGCTTGGTATTCCCAGCCTCCGCATACGGCGGATTAATGTACATGACAATTTTCTTCCGCTTATCCGGATCATTAATGATATTTTGAAGCGGCATTGGAAGTTTTGAAAAATCATCATTCAGAAAATCAAATTGGAATACATGATCTTCAAGAAGATTAGCGCCGTTTTTAATGCGGTCATGCATGATTTCAACATCCTGCTTATCGAGAGTCGATGCCCAGATGTTATATTTATTGGTAAGTCCGTTGAGCAGATTGCCTGTTCCTGCAGCGCAATCCCATATGTAATACTCATCTTGCCAGTCTTCGCCCAACACGTCAGTCAGATATTTCTGAGACATTTCAACCCAAATCTGCGGAGTGAAAAAACTGCCTTTTCGTTCACGAATATCCTGCGGAACCAGTAGATCTCTGCGTTCAACAATATAGTCCCAATATTCTTCTTTGGGTGGCCGGTCGTATCTGTTCCAGAATTGGGTGTGTGCTTTTTGAGAATCATTAAAATCAACAGAACTTGATGTTAATGCACCATACTCATCTTTAAAGCGGTTGAACTCGTATTTGGTTGCTTTTAAAACAACAAACAAATTGTCTTTTAGAGTATTGTTTTCTTCCGATAATAAATCGGCCAGATAGAAATCGCCATCAATAATTCCGTTTTTCCGTGCAGCTTCCCAGTTTACAGCAATAGTTGGTTTTACGTCCCGTAGCCATTTGGTGTAAATAACCATAAAATTGTTTTTGTCAATCTTAGTTTTTGTCAATCCAAGTTTGCCAACAACAAAATTATGCCGGATGAAGTTTTTTAGTTCTTTGTCATCATGCTCATAATGAAACAGAAGTGCTTTCTGATCAATTGTGTCTTTAACCTTTTTATGAACCAGCTGAAATTCTTTTGTGTTGTAGTCTGACGGGGTCACATTCCAGTTGAAATCATTCTGATAAAAAATTTCATGAATATCACTGTAAGGAATAAATGCGATTTTTTCTCCGTCAAAAGCACCTAGCATAGGCGGAGGCAAGAATTTGTCAAAAGTTCGTGCCTTGCCGATTGTCAGAATGAGTTGTGTAATCGAATTGTAAATATCGGATGATCCTCTTTTAGCTTCAGCCCATAATAATGATTCCTGTTCAAATAAAGAAGGCTGATTTTCTATCATGCAAACACAATAGTCAATATTTCCGATTATTCTGGAACAGTCGTAGAGCCAGAAATAATCCTGAGAGACTTTGTTTTT
>CAZJOL010000309.1:0-3040 GCA_964547605.1 uncultured Bacteroidaceae bacterium
CTCAGGTCGAGCAGGATTCCGCTTACGCGCTCATCGGTAGCTGCATATTTAATGGTGCGCAGAATGTTGTTGAGCCCCATGGCGGTTTCTGATGACATGGAACCGAAATCCATATTGTCGAATGGGTTATCAGACGTACGTTCCGTAATGGCTTTGTTCAGTTCGATCACAAGAACGGATTTGTCCTGAATTTTCACTTCTTCGCTGCCACCCGACATGAGGCCGGAAATCACAGCAAACATGATTACAAACACAACCAGCACGGTAATCAGACAGCCGGTCATGGAGGCAAACATCATTTTGAAGAATTCTTTCATAGGTTTTGTGTTTTTTATTTTGGTAAAAGTAAGAATTTTATTTTCGTTGGCAACTTTCATTCGACAAGCCTTGAATCAGCATATACAAGCGCCTTTAAAATCTACGTATCGCGCTTTGGAAGTAGAAAGTTTTTAAAGTTCTTAAAGTTGAAAGATAACGTTTGAAATTTTCACTCACCACTGACCACTTCAAGTTATGAGTTATGAGTGATAAGTTATTAGTTGATTCGCACTCACAACTGGCTACTCACAACTGACCACTGATAAGTGCCTTTCAACTTTCAACTTTACAACTTTACAAACTTCAAAGACCTGGCGGCAATCTAAAAAGGTACCGAAGGAAATCCTCGCCCTCCGATACCTTTTTGCAAAATAAACCAACCACGCATAGGACGGAGGGTGTTATCGATTTGTTACAGGCCGGGTGAAATATTTTCTTTTTTGTAACTTTGAAAAAAATTACACCATGGAAAAACTGTCATCTTTATTGGAACCCGGTTTTGTTTTCGGGGAGAAAATGCGCGTTCTGCTGAACCATGCAAAAGCTAATAATTTCGCCATCCCTGCTGTGAATGTTGTCGGTACCGACTCAGTAAACGCAGTAATGGAAGCAGCCATGCAGGCCAAAGCACCCGTTATGATTCAGTTCTCGAATGGTGGGGGACAATTCTACGCCGGCAAAGCATTGCCGAACGATGCCTATCAGGCCAGCATTGCAGGCTCGGTTTCAGGCGCAGAACACATTCACCGCGTTGCCGCTATGTACGGCGTGCCGGTAATTATTCACACCGACCATGCTGCCAAAAAACTGCTGCCATGGATCGATGGACTGCTCGATGCCGGTGAAAAATTCTACGCACAGCACGGGAAGCCGCTTTTCAGCAGTCATATGCTCGACCTGAGCGAGGAATCGCTGGAAGAAAACATTGAGATTTGTAAAAAATATCTGGCACGTATGTCGAAAATCGGCATGACACTCGAAATCGAACTCGGTGTTACCGGCGGCGAAGAAGATGGCGTGGACAATACAAATGTCGATAATTCAAAGCTGTACACGCAGCCTGAGCACGTTGCCTATGCATACGAAGAACTGATGAAGATTTCGCCCGATTTCACCATCGCTGCTTCGTTCGGAAACGTACACGGAGTCTATAAGCCAGGAAACGTGAAACTGATGCCGGTGATTCTGAAAAACAGTCAGGAATACATTCAGAATAAATTCAACACACAGGAAAAGCCGGTGAATTTTGTATTCCACGGCGGAAGCGGATCAGCACGTGAAGAAATCCGTGAAGCCATTTCCTACGGTGTTATTAAAATGAACATCGATACCGACACGCAGTGGGCCATGTGGGAAGGCGTGATGAATTTCTACAAAAAGAATGAAGGTTATCTGCAAGGCCAGATCGGCAATCCCGAAGGCGAAGACAAACCGAATAAAAAATTCTACGATCCGCGTGTTTGGTTGCGCGAAGGTGAAAAATCGCTGGTGAAGCGACTTTTGGTGGCTTTCGAAGATTTGAACGCCTTAGGTTCATACTAGTAAGCTCAGGCAAGAAAGCACTGTATGTGATCTTAAATGGACTTGTTATTTAAAGAAGAACATTAGATTATTAATTAAGGTGGGAAACAAATAAAATTTCTCACCTTTTTCTTTGTGACAGGATTTAGATGTTGTCATGATAATTATCATTGCGGCTGACAGGGTGGCTGTATTTTTAGCACAATTTGAACGAAATACAATCAGGAATAATGTTTGACCAACAACAGTAATTAAAACCTGAAATTATGCCCATCTGGCTTATTGTAATCATCAGCATTGTTGGACTTTTCATTTTATTGATTGTCCGAAGTTATCTGAAACTGAAAAATACCTCAAACGACGCTGACAGCGAGCATTTGCTGCATCTGACGGATGTTGATTTTCAGAAGAAAATTTCATCCGGTGTTACGCTGGTTGATTTCTGGGCGGGATGGTGTATGCCTTGCAAATTGCTTGGACCAACCATCAGTCAGCTCGCCGATGATAATGTCGGTGAAGCGAAAATTGCAAAACTGAATGTAGAGGAGTCGCAACGCACCGCTGCAAAGTATGGGGTGAGCAGTATTCCGACCGTCATCATTTTTAAAAATGGTAAAGAAATCAATCGCATCGTAGGCGTGAAGCCAAAACAACACTATCAGAATTTGATCGACAAAGCCCTGAAATAATTTTCGCAAATGCGTGCCAGTAGCCTATTGTGAGTTTGACTTTCGCTCATAACTCATAACCTACTTGCTTGTCCCCGTAGCCCTGAAGGGCATGCGGGCTATTAATATTTATCGCCTTCCGGCGAATAATCAGGGTGCTGCGCAGCTTTTTTTTGCCTTCGGCACTCACCACTGGCAACTGACTACTCCGATCATTGGTTCATCTCGCCGCGAAGCGGCTTTTGAAGCATGGTTGCAAGATCTTTTTCCCTGTAGCCCTGACCTAATAAAAACATGGCTTTTGCAATGGCGGCTTCGGTGGTAATGTCGTTCCCTGACACAACGCCGAGATTCATCAAAGGCAGACTGGCTGCGTATTTCCCCATTTCAACCATGCCCCCTTTGCATTGGGTTACGTTGAATAAAACTTTTCCGGATGAAACTGCTTCGTGGATTGTTTTGACAAAGCTGCTTGTTGTGGGCGCATTTCCGGAGCCAAAAGTTTCAAGAATAATCACATCAAGATCTTCCTG
>CAZJOL010000310.1:0-3035 GCA_964547605.1 uncultured Bacteroidaceae bacterium
GCATCGCTCATGCGCATAATGCCGTTTGGACAGCTGTAGATGGCGCGCGTAAGTTTCCAGATGATCTGCGGATCAATCACTGCAGCCGGCATGGGCTCTTCAGTTGCGGTAAATTTCATATCCGGTTCGGTAGCTGAGAATTCGCTGCGGAAAATGGCTTCCATTTTCTTGGCGCAGTCTAACATTGCGTTTGCTTTATCAGCAGGAACGGTAACAACGGCAAACGATTCGCGCGGAATAGCGTTGCGGAGCGAGCCACCGTGAATCGAAGCGACCATCAATCCATATTCTTCAACAGCGTTTTTGATGAAACGGTTCATGATTTTATTGGCATTGCCGCGTCCGAGAATGATTTCCATACCGCTGTGTCCGCCTTTCAGTCCGGTGAGGCTGAGTTTGAATGCTTTGTGTCCTGCAGGAACAGGAATGGTATTGTATTTCATTGTGATGTTGGCATCGAGGCCACCAGCGCAGCCAACGTACATTTCGCCTTCATCTTCGCTGTCTAGGTTAATGAGAATGTCTGCTTTCAGCACATTGCCTTCGAGTCCGAATGCGCCGGTCATACCGGTTTCTTCATCGATGGTCATCAAAGCTTCGATTGGTCCGTGCTTGATGGTTTTTGAAGCAAGTACAGCCATGGCGGCAGCAACACCCATTCCGTTATCGGCTCCCAGTGTGGTTCCGTTGGCGGTAACCCATTCACCATCAATGTAAGCTTCGATTGGGTCTTTTGTGAAATCGAATTCCTTGTCGCTGTTTTTCTGCGGCACCATATCGATATGGCCCTGCAGCACAATGCCCTGGCGGTTTTCCATGCCCGGAGTGGCCGGTTTGCGGATAATGACATTGCCAACTTTATCAACGATGGTTTCAAGTCCGAGCGATTTGCCGAAATTCACCATGTATTCGCGCACTTTGTCTTCGTGTTTCGAAGGGCGTGGAATCTGCGTCAGAGCATGAAAGTATGTCCATACTTCTTTTGGTTCGAGATTTTGGATGTCGTGATTCATTCTATTTAGTTTTAAAGATTTTTGCTGACCCAAAGATAAGGATTTTAGAATATCGATTGAGGATTTTGGATTTTTGATTTGTGGCGTTTCGTGTGGTTGCGCGTCTAAAGCCGCATGACCGTACATTTCAAAGGTGCTTCGCGTCTCCTTTGTCCCTGGGGCTTCCAGCCCAAGGCTAATATTATTCGATCAGCGTCCGCCGATCGCCTCAAAGGAACCACCTATGGCATTTTTTTGGATAAACGTTTATTGCTGCAACACATCCGCAGCGGATCCTTGTAACCCGTGGACTTAATTTTTGTTTTCAACAGGGGCTATGACTGATTCAGATCTTGCAATAAATTTTTAATCTGTCATGTTTCTTATTACATTTGTAATATTATGGGTATTGCGGAAAATATTCAGAAAATTGTTTCACAGCTCCCGTCCAATGTACGGCTGGTGGCTGTGAGCAAAACCAAGCCGGCTGAGGCATTGCGCGAAGCGTACGATGCCGGTCAGCGTATTTTCGGCGAAAATTACGTGCAGGAACTTTGCTCAAAGCAGCCAGTGTTGCCGGCCGACATAGAATGGCATCTGATCGGTCATTTGCAGACCAACAAGGTGAAATATATTGCACCTTTTGTAACGTGCATCCAGAGCGTCGACAGCGAAAAACTGCTGAAGGAAATCGACAAGGAAGCACGTAAAATCAATCGTGTGATTGATGTGCTGCTTGAAATTTCAATTGCGTCCGATGGCTCCAAATTTGGCTTTGAGCCCGATGACACTTTTTCGTTTCTCAGTGAAGGGCAATATAAAATGTTTCAGCATGTGCGTTTCTGCGGTGTGATGGGCATGGGCAGCTTCAGCGATGACGCAGTTATTACACGAACTGAATATCGTTTGCTGAAAAAGGTTTCCGACAGATTGAAGACAAGCGTCTTTGCTGACTGCGATACGTTTTGCGAAATCAGCATGGGCATGAGTCACGACTATGGCATAGCCATTGAGGAAGGCAGCACCCTGGTGCGGGTTGGCACTTCCATTTTCGGAGAAAGAAATTACAAACAATAAAATGAAAAAATTCATTGTCATCATACTTCTTGCGCTGGCAGCTGATTGCATGGCGCAGACCGTTTACACATCACATATCGCATGCGGAAAAATCCGGTATTATTCGCTGACTGATGTTGCAGAGGCCATATGGTATCAGCCGAATGACTCCACCGGAGAGTTGCATTTCTATGATCAGAAACGAAAGGAAAGCTGTCAGGTTTCAGTCAGCATTAACCCTGATGCAGAGCCGGTTTACACAGGCTCATCCGATTTGTTTTTCGAAGCTAAGATTGATCTGACAAAAAATCCCGTCTTACGATTATTGATTAAGGAAAAACAAAATTCAGAACCATTGATATTGAATCTTCCAGCAACATCTTCCGACAAGGCTGTGGCTGTTGATTACCAATGTTTCAGCGCGGTCAGGCAAATTTATTACAATACTGAAGAAGGGCAGGATTCTGTTTCGATGACCATAGAACACATGTATCCGGTTCCCGCTGCAAATACACCGACAGCTGATTCCGTGCGGTTTGTCAGAGCCATTTGCTCCATGTATGATGCATTGCCGGTCGATGCTGTGTATCCCGACGACATGATAAAGAATTTCGACATCACTTATATTCAGGATTACACTTCCATGTACGAAAGCGGAGAAGCTGAAATTGATGAAGAGTTATCCAACTGGGAAGTGTATGATGAAATTTCCATTTTGTTTCAGAAGAACGGTCTGATCGGTTTTGTATCTTCCGGATATGAATATACCGGTGGCGTGCATGGGCTCTATGGTTCGGTGAACTACACCTATGATACGGCAAGCGAAAAACTGATTTCGCTTGAGGATATATTCATAATGAATTTCGAATCAATTCTTGAAACAGCCATTAACGCACAGTTGAGGACCGATCGGAATCTGGCGCCGGATGCATCGTTGAGCGATGAAGGTTTTTTTGTTGAAGTTGTCACAGCAACACCGAATTTCAT
>CAZJOL010000311.1:0-3034 GCA_964547605.1 uncultured Bacteroidaceae bacterium
TTAGCGCCGGAATTTACTCCGCCTGAGGCGGAGGCGCATCCGATGGTGCTTCGCGTGAAACGCGACAAGTCGCAGCTTTCTTTTTGCCTTCGGCCACAATTGCATTGTGCGTTGAGCGTTGCGCCACGGACCGCATGCCTCATGCCGCAAGCCTTAACCTTGTTCTCGACCTTGTTCTTGACCTCAACCTTGACCTTAACCTTGACCTCAATCTTGACCCTTTCTCACCACCCTCCATTCAGCAATGAATCAACTCCACGGCGATCGGTGGAATCACCCAGCAGCGAGTCGGGAATCGACGTCCAGCAGTCGTATTTTTTAGTGAGTTTCTTTTTTGGTTCAGGAAATTTCGCACGGTATTTTTGCAGCGATTCGTCTTTGATAACTTTCTGCATGAAAATACCAAACACGGGCAGGGCAGAGTAGCCGCCTTCGCCCAGTTCAAATCCGTTGCGGAAATGTATGCAGCGTTGCTCACCGCCAACCCAGGCACCGCCAACAAGTTTGTGCGTTACTCCAACGAACCATCCATCACTGAAATTTGACGAAGTACCGGTCTTGCCGCCGAATTCAGTGCCATAGCGGAACAAATCGTATTTTCGCAGTGCCTGCGTTGTAGAGCCGCTTTCCTTCATGCCGGCCTTCAGCATTTCCTGCATCATGACAGCAGTTTCGTAATCGACTACACGCTTCCTGTTCGGATTGTATTCCCATATTATTTTTCCATCGCGGTCTTCGATGCGCGTTACCAGCACCGGCGCTTCATACACTCCGTCTGCAATAACGGTGGCATAGGAATTCACCAGATCGAGCAGTCGCACATCGGATGAGCCAAGGCACATGGAAGGGACTTTCTCCAGTTCACTGCGTATTCCAAGACGATATGCGTATTCCATCACTTTGTCGAGACCGACTTCACGCGCTACTGCGACCGCAATGCTGTTGATTGAATGAGCAAAAGCATAACGCAGTGTAACAGGAATTCCGAAATATTTTCCGGTTACATTGTGCGGACGCCACACCATATCCTTTCCGTTTTCTTTGTACTTCCATTCAATGAACTGATCGCGTCGTGTGTCGCATGGAGCCATGCCCGCAGCCATTGCGGCCGTATAGACAAAAAGTTTGAACGTCGATCCGGGCTGGCGCTGTGCCTGATTTACGTGGTCGTATTTGAACAGCTGATAATTCAGATCGCCCACCCATGCGCGTACATATCTGTTCTGTGGCTCAATGGCGACAAACCCAATGTGCAGAAGTCTTTTCGTATAACTGATGGAATCCCACGGACTCATGGTTGTATCAACAACTCCGAGTTTCGGATCGTAAATCTTCATGGAGATTGGCTGTTTCATCAGCGCCATGGCTGAATCCTCACTTCCGGCTTCTTTTCTGTACTGCTTGTAGCGTGGGCTTTCAAGAGCGTTGCTGTAAATGAAATCCGGAATTTCGTTGTAATTGATATCGCGCCATGGGTTTTCATTTCCCCAGTGTCTATCGAACTCACGCTGCAGAAACGTCATTTGTTTGTTTACAGCTTCTTCGGCATATTTCTGAATGCGGCTGTCCAATGTGGTGTATATTTTCAGTCCGGAACTGTAAATGTCATAACCGTTAACACGGCACCAGGTGCTGATTGAAGATGCAACCGCATTGCGGAAATACGGAGCTTCACCATCCGAAACATCTTCGACCTTATATTTCAAACCCAGTGGCAGAGCCGAAAGTGAATCATTTTCAGTTGCTGAAATCAGCTTGTGGTTTTGCATGATGTTCAGAACAACATTTCTGCGCTTGGTGCAATTTTTCGGGTTCTTCAGCGGATTGTAGGTGGTTGGAGCTTTGAGCATCCCAACCAGCATGGCAATCTGTTCAGGTTTCAGATTCTTCGGGGTTGTCTGAAAATACACGCGGGATGCGGTTTTGATACCAAACGTATTGTTTCCGAAATCCACCGTATTGAGATACATGGCCAGCACTTCTTCCTTCGTATAATACATTTCGATTTTGAAAGCGCCGATCCATTCCTTCAGTTTCATGATGACAACCCGCACAAAGGGAATATGTCCACACAAACCTTTCGAATAGGCCGACCTGGTTTTGTACATATTCTTGATGAGCTGTTGCGAGATGGTGCTGGCGCCACGGTATTCACCCGAGAACCAGTCTTTGAAAGCGGAAAACAGCCCAACGAAATCGATTCCGGAGTGAGAATAAAAGCGCTCATCTTCCGTTGCAACGAGTGTTTTCACAAGCAAGGGCGAGAGTTCGCTGTATTCGACAGGTGTTCTGTTCTCGCGGTAAAAACGACCAAGCATTTTTCCATCCGAGCTGTAAACTTCAGATGCAATGCTTTGTTGCGGGTTTTTGATATCAGAGATACGCGGCGATGAACCAAACAGCCACAGAAAATTGATGTTGATCAGAAAAAGAAACAGGATGAAGGCAAGAAATGAGAACAACATGAAACGCAAAACGCGGACATACCACTTCCGTTTTTTACGAAGTTCTTTTCTGCGTTGCCTCCAATTTTTAAAGCGGGAAAACACGATGCTGGAATTTCCGGCAAAGGTATTTGAAATTCATGGCTCAGACACTTTTTATTGTATTTTTTTTAGTGTAAAAGAAAAGCCGGTACATCTTTTCAGAAGTACCGGCTGTATTCGAATTTCGGAATTGCTTAATTAACGATTAAGCGGAGTGTTTTTATTTCCTTGTTTTCAACGATGACAACCATGTACAACCCTGAATTCAAGCCGGAAAGATTCAGATCGATCCGTGTCTCTTCAGTGCTGATTTCCTGAACCATCTGGCCGGCAGGACTTACAATGCGGACAATGCGCGTTGCTGAATTTCCGAATTGCAGTGTTGCATTTTCGCTGGCGGGATTTGGATACAGCGAAACGTTTGTTTCATTTTCTTCAATACCAACGCCGGTTTCTGTTGTAAAACTCCAGATGGCTGAGTAGGGCGAGTAGATTGCTCCGTCGCTGCTGCGCACTTTCCAGAAGTAGCTGGTGTTGTTGCTCAGTCC
>CAZJOL010000312.1:0-3027 GCA_964547605.1 uncultured Bacteroidaceae bacterium
AGCCGCTTATGAAGCCACTTTCCCTGATACTGTAACATTACGCGAACAATATAAAAATGAACGTTTCGGCGAAGCCATGGTGAATTTCATTTTAAAAAGTCGCGGCAATTATACTGAAATTGCATCTTTTTACAAGCAGGCAAATAATCCAGAAGCTGCAAATGCAATTCTTTCTGTAATAAGTGAAAAAGATTTACGTGACACTCCCGCTGAAATTTTGCTTGATCATTTTAGCAGTTCAAATAAATTTATCTGCAACCGTTGTCATGAGGATATTGACAACTACTACATTCTGAATCCCCGCATCGGGCGCGAATTATTGAGCCCCTGGCGCAGCGAACTTCAAAACAGTTTCAGCAAAAAGGAAATAAAATCGTTCAGAAAAAATCCTGAAAATCTTGTGGTGTGGATAAACTGCAACATTAAACCGGATACCGAAAACAATTATTATGGTGTGACCTTGTTTCCGGGCAGTGTTATGAAATTGCGGGCAGCAGATGAGTATTCGCGAAATGTGTTTTTCGTGGCTTGTTGCCGGAGTTTCGGAATTCCCGCACGGTTGGAACCTGCCACCTATATTCCCCAGTATTACTGGAATGGCAGATGGATATCTGTTTTCAAAAACCAGAATGAACCTGATGTTGAGAAAGTTCCTGTACAATTGTACAATATGAATTTTCAGCCAAAATATTCTACCAGCTACACTATTGCACGCCAGATTGATGGTCGTTTTCAGACACTTGATTATGAATATGATGAAAGCATGAATAAATTTCCGGTTCATATGCAACTTGAGCCGGGCATGTACAGAATCATGACAGGGAACCGTCTTCCCGATGGCAGTGTACTGACGAACTGGAGTTTTGTGAATATCCCTGAAAAAAGAGATACAGTTCGCATTAAGCTCTATCAGCAGGGATCAGCAGTTTTTCCGGAACCACTTTTTCAATTCGGAGGCAATTTCGAAATGAAATATCTGAATAAGGATTCTGCAATTTCTTTCAGCAAAATATCGCAAAGTACAAGCAATATTATTGCATTGATTGATCCATCAACTGAGCCTGGGAAGCACTTTCTGACAGAACTGTCACAGAGCAAATCTGATTTTGATAAATTGAACCGCAATGTTATTCTGGTTCTTCCGAAGACTTTTCCGGCATCTTCGTTCGATTTGAAATCATGGCCAGGATTGCCTGAAACTGTTGTCTGGCTTTCGGATTCAAATGGACAGTTTGCAGAGCAATTGAAAAATTCCTCAGGCAAAGAATTGTCATACCCTGAAGTTTTGTTTATTTCCGAAAATTCGGTTTATTATCATTTCAGTGGCTATCACATCAATACAGCAGCCATGTTACTGAATGTGTATAACAGAAAAATATTCTAGCTATGGAAAATTTTCGGTTGGAAGTTGTTGCCACATCGCTCGAGTCGCTGGAATCCGCTATTGAAGGCGGAGCTGACCGGATTGAGCTTTGCAGCAATTTGTTCTGCGGCGGTACAACGCCATCTGCGGGATTGATTCAGGCCGCCATCAGCGAAAGCAGTGTGCCGGTGCATGTACTCATTCGTCCGCGGCCGGGTGATTTTTGTTACAATAAAGCTGAAATGAATCTCATATGCCGCGACATTGAATTTGCCAAGCAAAGCGGCGCAGCCGGCATTGTGTGCGGATTTCTGTTGCCTGACGGAAATATAGACAAAGAAATCACCGAGCTTATTGCAGAGCTTGCTTCACCGCTGAGTGTGACTTTCCACCGCGCTTTTGATGTGAGCCGTGATCCGTTCCAGGCACTCGAAGATATTATTGAAGCCGGCTGTCAGCGCCTGCTGACGAGCGGTCAGAAAAATACGGCCATCGAAGGGCGCGATCTGATTTCACAATTGGTGAAGCATGCCGGCGACCGCATCATCATTATGCCGGGCAGCGGAGTGAATGCAGACAATATTCAGCAACTGAAAGAAACCGGTGCGCACGAATTTCACATGAGCGGCTCAGTAAACCGTGATTCGGCCAGTAAATACTATAATGATATAGTTCTGCTGAGCGACAATCCGGTACGCGACAGTGTGATTCAGATGACTTCGAAAGAAAAAGTGGCTGCGGTAAAACAATTTTTATAAAAGTTGTTCGAGTTTATAAACTTCGAACAACTGCATTAAAAACTCCGAACAACAGTTTATGGACAATCGGTCTGCCCGGATCCACCGCATTTGGGGCAGGTGTTTCGCCAGTATTTTTCTCCATCACCGCCACACATATTGCATAGGAAGCGACCTTCGCCTCCGCAGCTGTGACATTTATTCCAGCCCTTGCCCTCGCAGTTGATGCAGGACTTATCTTCCAGTCCGTCACCACCACAGGTGCCGCAGTTTTCCCCGTTTAATTTGCCAGAACCGCCGCAGGCACTGCATGTTACCTGAGCGATGCCGGTTTCGTTGCAGCGGTAGCAGGGTTCCTGGCCATCGCCACCACAAGTGTTGCAGGTGTTGTATCCACCGGAGCAGAAATTGCATTTACGGGGAGTGTCTTCATCGCACATTCCTTCACCATTGCATTTCGTGCAGGTGCATTTTTCCTGAGCATTGATTTGCTGGCTGAAGCACAGCCCTGCAAATAAAAATATTACGTACAGAATTGTTTTCATTGGTGATGGGTTTTCACAAATATACGATGAATTGCGGGAAATTGCAACACAGATAACAAATTGTTATAGGGTAATTAAAAGTTGGTCGAAGTTTATATCAAAGAAATACGAAATAGCCTATAAATCTGGATGACTCCGGAGGAGTCGCATGTCTGTAGAAATAATATATTTAAACTACGACCCGCCAGCTGGCGGGTCGAATGTTTTTCAAGCCACTTCTGTCAGGAAGCTGGTTGCATACGATCCGCCAACCGGCGGATCGTAAATATTTTTATAGTCTTTTCCTATATACATGTGATGCCTCTGGCATCAGCCATCAATCTATACTTGGTTCTACCACCAATTTAATGGAAAATGCTACTTTAGTAGTAAAAAGAAGTTA
>CAZJOL010000313.1:0-3022 GCA_964547605.1 uncultured Bacteroidaceae bacterium
CCTTCACTGTGACCGACCATGCCAATGGCTTTTTTATCGATGTAAGGCAATGTTTTCAGAAAGGATACTGCAGAACCCGCATCGGAACTCAAATCAGCAGTGGTTGCTTCGTTGAATTTCCCTTCGCTTTTTCCAACACCACGGTCATCGTAACGTAAAACAGCAATGCCATTTCTTGTGAAAAAATCAGCAATAATGAGAAATGGCTGATGTTTCAGCAATTCTTCGTTCCTGTCCTGCGGGCCGCTGCCTGAAACCAGCACCACAACAGGCCATACTTTCGTTGTGTCTGGGATGGTCAATGTGCCGGCCAGATTGATTTTCGCTTTTTTGTTGACGAAAGTTACGTCCTTGCAGATGTAAGGATAGGGTGGTTGCGGCGTTTGCGGACGGTTCATGCGGAAAGCCTTGTCTTCGGGTGTCAGAGCCATATTCAATGGTGTTTCCTGTCCTGATTGATACCAGATTCCCAAAAGACTGTCGCTTTTTCTGACGGCTTTGTAAGTGGCTTTGAAAGCAGCAAGATCAACAATCAGACTATCGTTTTCGGCTTTTATCTTAATGCTCTTGTAATCAACAATCAATTGCTGCGGAATATCCATGGTCCCTTTCAGCTTTGAACCTTCTTCCGAAATCCGGAACACAACGAGAAAATCAAATTTGTCTTCATCGAGTGTGCCCTGCCAGATGCCTGCAAAGGGCGATTGAGCGTTCATGACCAGGGAAACAAACAGCAGCGGAACAATGATAAATATCTTTTTCATGATGGTGGGTTTGAAACAAAGTTTTACATTCGCAAATTAAAGAAAAATATGATTATCATTCTTTCTCCGGCAAAAACAATGCGAATTCCGCGAACAGATGCGGAAATGCGCAGTATTCCTGTATTTGCTGAAGAAAGTACTGCAATCGGTGCTGAAGTCAAATCCCTTTCTTTCTCTGCGTTTTCGTCTTTGCTTAAAGTGAGCGGGAGTCTGGCGCGGCAGGCGTATGATACAATGCAGCATTGGCACTGGCCGCATAATCCGCAATCAGCTGCTGCAGCTGCTTTGATGTATGACGGCCCTGCATTCAAAGGACTGAATGCACATGATTTTTCAGCTGCAGATCAGAAATTTGCACAGTCGCATTTGCGCATACTGAGCGGTTTGTATGGCGTGCTGCGTCCCTATGATGGCATTATGCCGTATCGTCTTGAGGCGCAAACGCCGCTGTCGGTGGGCAGTTACAAAAACCTGTATGCTTTCTGGAATTCGCTTCCGGCAAAAAACATCGAAGCAGATCTGGAAAAAATGAAAAGCAATCTGCTGATCAATCTTACTTCTGAGGAATACGGAAAGATGGTTGTGCCATATGTTTCATCAGATATCAGAACCATCAACATTGCCTTTAAGGAAATGAAGGCAGGAAAGCCTTTCATCAATGTTGTTGAAATGAAAAAAGCAAGGGGAATGATGTCCAGGTTTATCATTCAGAACAGCTTAGATGATGTGGAAAGTCTCATGGCATTTGATCTGGGTGGATATTATTTTGAGCGAAGACTTTCGGATGAAAATAATTTCACTTTTCTGAGAGGATAATATGCGCAGAGAGTTACTGAGACTTGCTGTTCCAAACATACTTGCCAATCTGAGCATTCCGCTGCTTGGCACAGTGAACCTTGCAGTGCTGGCTCATCTTGATTCAACGTCCTATCTGGCGGCGGTGTCGCTGGCTGGAATCATTTTCAATTTCATTCTCTGGAGTTTCAGCTTTCTGCGCATGTCCACAACCGGTATTACGGCTCAGAATTTTGGCGCAAAAGATAAACAGGAAATTTCTTCTTCGCTTTACCGAAGTTTTCTGATTGCGGCTTTAATCGGATTGGTGGTGATTGTTTTACGCGACCAGATTGCCTGGCTGGGATTCAGAATGCTGCATCCCGATAGTTCACTTTCATCCATCATGAGCGAATACTATGATATCAGAATCTGGGTGGTACCGGCTTCGCTCATTAATTTTGTCATTCTCGGTTGGCTGCTCGGCGTGCAGGATTCAGCAGCAGCCATGCTGATGATTATTTTCGAGAATGTTGTGAATGTTGCACTCAATCTGTATTTCGTTATCTACCTTGGCATGAAGGCCGACGGCGTTGCGCTTGGAACCACGATTGCGGGCTGGAGCGCATTTATATTCGGTGTTTGTCTGATTTTGATGCGTCACCGGAAACTTATTGCGAAATTCAGATCAGATGCGGTTTTCATTGTTTCGAAGTTGATAAGAGTGCTTACGGTAAACGCCAATATTTTTCTGCGATCATTCAGTTTGCTTACAGTATTTTCGTGGTTCACATATGCATCCAAACTCTATGGAAACGATGTGTTGGCGCTGAATACGCTGCTTATGCAATTCTTTATGTTCTTCTCTTTTTTCATTGACGGATTTTCGTATGCCGGCGAAAGTCTGAGCGGAAAATATCTAGGTGCAGGAAAAATTAAATTATTGAGACTAACAGTGAAAACGTTGTTCCAATGGGCTTTCGGGACAAGTCTTGTTTTTAGTTTGTTGTATCTGATCGGAGGGCAATGGATTTTCAGCTTGCTGACCGATAATCAGATACTGCTTGACCTGGCTCTGCGCCAGCGTTTCTGGGTGGTGCTGATTCCGCTTGTCTCATTTGTTGCCTTTGTCTGGGATGGCGTTTTTGCCGGAATGACGCATACGGCAGCCATGCGTAATGTCATGCTGGTTGCGGTACTCGGCGTATTTTTCCCCTTGTACTTTTTACTTGAAAATATTCTTCCGGGAATGAATCTATGGATTGCGTTTCTGTCTTTCTTTGTTGCGCGAAGTGTCGGAATGACTCTGTCCAGGCCGCGGCAGTTGAAAGCTCATCAGGTTGAAAGTTTGTAAAGACAATACTGAGTGGCCAGTTGTGAATGGTCAGTTGTGAGTTTTGGTGGTAAATGGTTATTGGTAAATGGTTATTGGTTAATGGTTATTGGTTAATGGTTATTGGTAATTCACACTTTACTTCTTCCTT
>CAZJOL010000314.1:0-3004 GCA_964547605.1 uncultured Bacteroidaceae bacterium
TACAAACCCCCGTTCGTATCCTTCTAAACTTTTTTCAGTCTCGTGTTTGAATAGTTCGTCGTAGGAAAGGTTGTAATACAATTCGCCGGCCGCTTCAATTCCATAATCGGCCAACTCTTTTTTGATTTTTGGCAACAGTTTTTCCATAAGGCGCTTTTTTGCAAAATTAGAAAGTCAAAACCACTTTATTGTAAAAAATGTATCAGCTTTTTACCTGTTTTTTAAAAATTTGTATTTTTGCCACTTTGACGTAGGATGTTTCATCCGTTTCGTTTCAGCTGTCAGCTATCAGTTGTCAGCTGTCAGCAAGTCAATCCTTAGCGGTGATTATTAACGTTTACTCCCAAAATAACTATTATTGATTCCTTTGAAAACGACTACGGACGTAGTCGAATAATAATAGCCCGATGCCCTGATGCGGAGCTTGCGAAGAGCAGGGCTGCGGGGACAAAGAACACGCGAAGCTCCTTTGAAAAAACGAAATCAGTATTGTTCTAAGTGATGCGTTGCGCCGCATGTCTTACGCCTATCGCCTTACGTCTCATTGATTTTCATGACGCAACTCTTGCAATCATATTCAAGTCTGAATAATTTTTCTCCTTGTGCCAGGTACCTGCCTTCGCCGAAGCTTGGGCAGGCAGGTTGCGGATCGCGCTCCGGCTGTGCCTTCTGATATGTCGGGCAACATCCGGTTTCATAGCGTAAACATAATTTCGTAGTCATCAGATTTTGTTCTGAATGGTCATCACTCAGCTCAAACGCCGGCTCCGTTTTCACAACCCCATGTCGTTTGTAAAACTGCTCTGCAAGCGCGTTTGAAATATTGCTGCGATAATCCGTTTCGTTTCCGAAATATTGAACATCATTCGGAACAATTTGATTTTCATCTCTCCGGTATTCCGAAAGCAGCATCTGGTCAAATTCTTCAAAGGCCTCTCTGCGAATGCGATTCAACTCCCCTATCGGAAAAAACAGCGGACTCCCCCACTTCAATTCGAATGTGGCAACGTCGTAAAACGTAGATCCGGTCTTGCTTAGCTGCGTTTTTATGGTGTCGGCTGCTTTTTGTCCGTCACGTGCCGGAGTTTTTTCAATCGCAATTTTTTTCTTCAGCGAATATTTTCCATCTTCAGTGCTGATAGATAATTCAAAGCCCTCGTCGGTTTCATCGAAAATCATATGCACCGGAATCCTGCGCGCAGGGCCGGCTGCAGCCAATTGTTTATTGAAAGCAACATCAAGGTTTCTGTATATTTCAGTCCCTGTTTTGATGTCAATCGGATTATCCGAAAATATTTTCCCCCGGTCGGTGTACTGAACGGCAAATCCTTTCAGCGCACCGTGTTCATCAAACCAGCAAAGGCCATCGCCATTGGAAATTTCAGGACAGTTATCTATTTTAATAAAATTCCAGCCCGACTCACTCACCTGCCCCAGCCGCTTTCCGAGCGACTTTGAAGTATGTGCCGACACTTTTTCGGTGCGTCCGTGCAGAAAATATTCCGTGAATCCACGATTGAACGATTTTTCAGGATCGGGCTCAAATTCAGGCTGGCAGCGCCCCAGCGACGATGTCTTGTATTTTTCGCTGTGCTCAATTATTTCATCCAGCCTGCGGCGATAGTATGCAGTGATGTTTTTCACATAATTCATATCCTTCAGCCGGCCTTCGATTTTGAAAGTCGTAACGCCCGCCGCCAACATCTCTCCGAGATGCGCACTGCGGTTCATGTCGCGCAGCGAAAGTGCATGTGTGTTGGATTCAATAATATTTCTTTTGTCATCAAGAATATCGTATTTCAAACGGCACGGCTGGGCGCATTCGCCACGGTTTCCGCTGCGGTGACCATGAAAGGCGCTCATATAGCATTGTCCGCTGAAACTCACACAGAGCGCACCATGCACAAAAGCTTCGAGCTCAATATTTGTCTGCGACCGAATTTCAGCTATTTGCTTCAGCGACAATTCGCGTGCAAGAATCACCCGGCTGAAACCAACATCCTGCAGGAATTTTATCCGACGGACATCATAGTTATGTGTCTGCGTGCTGGCATGCAACGCAATGGGTGGCAGATCCATTTCAAGAATTCCCATATCCTGCACTATCAGCGCATCGGCACCGGCATTGTAAATATCGTGAATCAACTTCTCGGCTTCGGCCAGTTCATCATCATACAAAATGGTATTCAGAGCCACATATACTTTTGCATGAAAGCGATGCGCATAATTGCACAGCGTTTCAATGTCGGCGGTTGAATTTCCTGCAGCCGCACGGGCACCGAATTTCGGCGCACCGATATACACCGCATCTGCACCAAAATTAATGGCGGCCATACCATGTTCCGCATCGCGTGCGGGGCTGAGAAGTTCGATCGGAGTCAGATTCATGGTGCAAAGGTAGGAAAAGCATTTGATGCCCGCACGACCTCTCTGCATCGCAAAGCGAAGCGACGCGATCTGAGTGCGTCGTGTTTTGAGAATGCAGCCCCGCACGACCTTCTTAGCATCGCAAAGATATCTGTCGCGATGGCTATCGAGAGCGTCGTGCTGACAAGGCACCGCAGCCAGCCGTCCCTCAGCGTCCCACCCTTGTACCACGATGTAGCACCAACGCCGCCGGCGCCACTTCATCCAGCTAAAACAAGCATGCCCGTGAAACCCGCATGCTGCGCGAAAAGCCCGCGAAGCGAATTTCTTTACTTTCTGAAATCCGAAAAAATATTTCCGTTGTACTTGTTTGTCATTTTCTTTATAAATTAGCAAAAAATCCGGAGTGAATAATCTGCTGAAATGAACGCCAAATTTCTGAGCAACGAATACAGTGAGTGGTTAAAGTCGCTCAAGGAGCAAATCAGGCTTAGTCAGATGAAAGCTTCCTTAAGCGTCAATGCCGAGCTGATTTTATTATACTGGGAAATGGGTCGTCAGATTGTCGAAAAACAGAAAAACGGCCATATCTTTTTTTGAGGTGCCACGTATAAAAGCTCAAAAAAAAGAATGGACA
>CAZJOL010000315.1:0-2959 GCA_964547605.1 uncultured Bacteroidaceae bacterium
GAGGAAGGTTGGTGTACTCCTTGTAGTTTTCGGATGATGGCTCTGACCAGCTGGCATCATAGCCTTCCAGCATATACGAAAACTGCACCTGCTTCTCATGGATGAAATATCCTGCCGAAAAGTCGAAACGGATATTTCCTTTCCGGAATGTGACAAGGTTCGGCTCCGATATAAGATAATTTCGCGATACCCGGCTGTAAAGCGTTTTTCCGTTCAGCGACACTTTCTGAATTGAAGAAGCGAAAGGTTCATTGAAACTGAAGGAATTACTGACTTTCCAGTTAAAGCAAAACACGCCGTCATCGCTGCCAAGCCACACCACCGAATCGCCTTCGGGTGTGATGGAATAAAACTCCAGGTCGGGAAACGCCTGAAACGGAGAACTAATGAACTCTTTTCTGTTACCCTGCCATTTCACGTAATAGAGACTCTTGTGGCCGGTCAGCTTCGAATTGGTCTGGAACCACATGTTTCCCGCCGCATCTTCTTTAATGATATTGATAAACTGGGACTTGCTGAAAAAGGTCAGGAACTCCTGATCAAAAGGCTTGGCCTCGTATCTGCGGTCCTTCTGAATGATTTTGTAGAGGCCGTTTTGTGCACTCACCAGAATCTGATTGTGGAATTCGAAAACACTGTACTGATCCGATGGCGGTAAACCATTGCTTGTTCCAATCTGACTCATTTCAAAAACAATGTCATCATCAGACTCAGACAACGGAACGGCAGAGAAAACAAACACTCCGTCGCGGGCAGTGCCCACGAACAATTCATTGTTGCTGGAAAGAACCGCGTTGATGATCCGGCTTTCGAGATTCGGCACCTGGGTTTCTTTTGGATTCACAGTGCTGTTGCTGAAATCCAGATATTTAATTATCAGCGGGCCACCGGCATAAACCAGCACATTATTATCCGCCCGGGCTTTTACATAATTGAAGTTCCCATCCGAAACCTTTGTGGTATTCAGCATGCTGTCTATCATGAAAATGCCATCCGAGGTTGCGGCAAGCAGATAGTTTTTTCCGGAAATCACAACCGGTTCAAGATCCCACGATTGTGATGCAATCTGTTGTACAGGGAGGAAAATTTCACTTTTTGTCTTATCCGCCGCTTTGTTCTGATAGAAAACGCCCTGCCACGTTGCAATGAAAATCTGGTCGAAGCAACGTACAACATCAAGCACACTGCCTTTCACACCCTGATAGTCATCGAAATTACACAGGGGCGATTGCGCATTTACTTTGCAGATTCCGTTGTCCATGGCAATCCACATGTTGTGCTGTTTGTCCTCATACAAAAAAGTGTGTGTCTCATTCATCACACCGGCCTCGCGCGAAAGATGATAGAGAATATTGAAATCCGAATCGGTAACAATGGTTCCGCTACGCATGGTGGCAAAACCATAGTTTCCATTGGTCATGCGGATTGCATGAAATACTTCATTGGTGACAAGGAAATCATTTATGGCCACCTGCATCGGTTTGAGTGACATTTTGATGGCATATCGGTTTGAAAAATCGAAATATGCCATGTGCAAACCATATTGTGCATCAACAATCAAAGCTGAGTCGCGGCCAAGTGTGATAACTTTCCGGATCAGCATCTGCTCAGGCAACTTGCAGAAAACACGCAGCTTTTTATTTCCGCTCAACACCGAAAATCCTGTCGATGGCTCATACAAAAACAGAGTGTGCCTGAACTCAAAAACATTTGAACCCCTTTCAACCGGAATGGAATACATGCCCTGTGGTATCAGCCTGAAAATATTCTCAGCCGTTCTGAAATAAATGCCGTCCGGTGTTTTGTTGATTGAAAAGACAAATCCAAATTCCCTGAACTTCGTGCTGACCAGGTGCGTAAGAGAAACATAGCGGTAGCCCTCAGAATTGTCGGGAAGAAAACAACCAAGTTCTGACTGAGCCCCAACCCATACTACGTCGTTTTCATCGCAGTAGAAACTGGATGGTGTTGCGCTGTTGGCCAGCAGAAATTTCGACCAGCTGCGGCCGTTGTACATCAGAATGCCATCACCGTTACCGACAAAAAGAAATCCTCTTGAATTGCTTGTAATGACCCAGTTCTGCGAATATCCACGATACTCACTCGGATGATAATTGAAGAAAAAAGGCAGACCTCCCCTGAGTTCCTGAGCCCTTATGGGTGTAAGGACCGAAAAAGTCAGGACACATATGAACACAAATTTACGCATGCAGAGAGGTTTCTGAAAATTCAGGCCAAAGTACTAAATATTTCAACTGTT
Source organism: uncultured Bacteroidaceae bacterium (assembly GCA_964547605.1). Classification (GTDB taxonomy): domain Bacteria; phylum Bacteroidota; class Bacteroidia; order Bacteroidales; family DTU049; genus GWF2-43-63. The sequence goes on from CAZJOL010000315.1 coordinate 2,261, forward strand.
TTCAACAATTTTCAACTGATGTTTCTTTCTTTTTTGATTTCATCCCAGGCTTTGTTGACGGCTTTAAACTTTTCTCCGGCGGTTTTGGCAACCTCATCGCCCAGATGAGCCACCCTGTCTGGATGATATTTCATGGCCATACGCCGGTAAGCTTTTCGTAATTCTTCGTCGCTCACATCGGGGCTAACTTCCAGCACTTTGTAGGCCCATCCTGTATCGGGAATATGCACCGACTGGATTGACTGATAGTCTTTATCGCTTATTCCAAGCCAGGATGAAATCCTTTTCATCAACTCATCTTCTGCAGGATGAAACTCCTTGTCAACTATGCAAAGCGACAACAAGACATTCACGAGCTCAAGCCGCGCTGCATGATCCATATGAGCACGGATCTGCATACAAATGTCCCTGACCGGAATATCTTTTTCCAGCAACTCCTTCAAAATGGGCATCGAATGTCTGGTGTACTGTGCCCCAAACGTGTTGGTGAAAACCTGTTTGATAAAATCAAGCTCAACTTTCAGATTCTTGCGGTCAACCTTCATTACGGCTGCCAGCAATGCCAGCAATGCTAGTCTGAAATCGCCCGGAGTTGTTTTTCCTTCAATGTTGGTGCGGATTCTCGAATGGGATGCGTAATCGAAATAAGCTCCCAGAACGAAGCCAAACAATCCACCGATCGGCCCGCCAAAAGCCCAT
>CAZJOL010000316.1:0-2912 GCA_964547605.1 uncultured Bacteroidaceae bacterium
CTGTGGCGTGACGACCGGTCTTGGGTTGACCATTCATGCCAAGGCGGTTATTATAACTGCCGGGACATTTCTGAACGGCAGAATTTATATAGGTAAGGTTTCGGTCAGCGGAGGACGCATCGGAGAAAAACCAGCGCTGGGGCTGACCGAGAATCTGAAAGAATTCGGCATTGAAGCAGCCAAACTGAAAACCGGCACGCCGATGCGGATTGATGGGCGCACGATCAATTTTTCTGTATTGAAGGAGCAGCCCGGCGATGAGAGTCCCGAAAAGTTTTCGTTTACTGACACGCCGGCATTGACAAAGCAGCGCAGCTGTTATCTGGCCTACACTTCGGAGCAGGTGCATGAAATTTTGCGTACCGGATTTGAATTTTCGCCCTTGTTTACAGGAGTCATCAATGGTGTCGGACCGCGCTACTGTCCTTCGATTGAGGATAAGATTGTGCGCTTTGCCGGAAAGGAATTTCATCAGTTGTTTGTCGAGCCCGATGGCTGGAACACGCATGAATACTACCTGAACGGCTTCAGCTCCTCGCTGCCGCTCGATGTGCAGTATACTGCCCTGCGAAAAATAGAAGGATTTGAACATGCCGTAATCATGCAGCCCGGCTACGCCATAGAGTACGACTACTTTCCACCGACACAGCTTACAGCCGATCTGATGTCGAAAACGATCGGAAACCTCTATTTTGCAGGGCAGGTGAATGGCACCACCGGCTACGAGGAGGCCGCGGCGCAGGGATTGATGGCCGGTATAAATGCAAATCTCCGGTTGAAAAATCATGAGCCGTTTGTGCTCAGGCGGTACGAGGCCTATATTGGCGTCCTGATCGATGATTTGATTTCGAAAGGCGTTGATGAACCATACCGCATGTTTACATCGCGCGCCGAACACCGGTTGCTGCTGCGGCAGGACAACGCCGACATCCGCCTGACACCGCTGAGTTACAAGCTGGGCCTTGCAGGGAAGGAACGCCTGGAAAAAGTGGAAGAAAAGCTCAGGTACATTGAAAATGCCACCCGCTGGTTCGAAAAAAACAGTGCCGAGCCCGAAGCCATCAATGGTTTTCTGGAAAATATCAACAGCAAGGCCATTTCGCAGCGACAAAAATTTTCGCAGCTGATTCTGCGTCCTGAAATTTCGATTGAAAAACTGAAAAAGGAAAATTTGTTACCAGTGGAACATTTTTCTCCGGCCGACAAAACTTTTGAAGATACGCTCGAAATTGAAGTAAAATATAAAAGCTACATCGACCGTGAAAAAGATTTTGCTTCGCAGTTCGATAAGTTTGAAAACGTGAAATTGTCACCCGATTTTGATTATCATAAAATTACCAACATCTCCTGGGAGGCCCGGGAAAAGCTCACCCGGATCCGTCCGGCGACGGTGGCACAGGCGTCCAGAATCAGCGGCGTGTCGCCGGCCGACATCGCTGTTTTGATCGGTTGGCTTCGAAAATAGCTCAAATAGCTGTTTGTCAAAAATATGCATTTTGTTTACATATTTGTCAATTGCAAAAGAGGCGATTTTATGCATTTTTTGGTCCGGATAACAAAAGCATCAAACCCAACCCCAATCGTTTGCTAAAATTGATTTATTGAATCGACTCTGGAAAACCGCTCCAATACAGCGTTATAAAACATGTAAAAATCTATATGTAATACATTAACATAAAACAAAACGAACACAAAATATTTTTCTCAAACATCATCCTCCGTTTTCTGTTTTTATTTTTCTTATTAAGAATTGTTCCATTTTAGCAAAAAAACAGAATCAAAAAAAAACCTCCGTAATAATTTGATAACTTTGAATCCCGTAAAACGTTATGTTATGGGAATTCGAAGCATTGAAAATGTCGATTTCAGGGGTAAGAGGGTATTAATACGCGTCGATTATAATGTTCCGCTCAATCAGAATCAGGAAATCACTGACGACACGCGTATCAGGGAGTCGTTGCCGACCATAGAAAAAATCATCGGACAAGGAGGTGTGGTCATTCTTATGTCGCATCTGGGGAGGCCTAAGGGCCATGACATCAATTATTCCATGATGCCGGTAGCCATTCATTTGTCGCAGCTGTTGGGCAAAAACGTAATTTTTGACCGCGAATTATTCAGCCCGCGAACAAAAGATGTTATTCACAATCTTCCTCCAGGATCGATTGCTCTTCTCGAAAATCTGCGCTACTACAAACAAGAAACTGCCGGTGATCCGGAATTTGCAAAACAGCTTTCCGAACTGGCCGACATTTATGTCAACGATGCTTTCGGAACCGCTCACAGAGCGCATTGCAGCACTACCACCATTGCGCAGTATTTTCCCGGAAATAAATATTGCGGATTTCTGCTTGAAAATGAATTGCATAATCTTGAAAAAATTCTGCATGCCGAAAAACATCCGTTCACTGCAATCATAGGCGGAGCCAAGGTTTCATCGAAGATTGATGTTATCAAAAGTCTGAGTAACATTGTCGACAACATGATCATCGGCGGCGGCATGGCCTTCACTTTTGTAAAAGCGCTTGGCGGCAAGGTTGGAAGCTCATTGATTGAAGAAGACAAACTCGATATTGCGCAGGAAATTGTTGCGGAAATGATGCGCAAGGGCGTGAATCTCTGTCTGCCAACCGATGCGGTGATTGCCGACGCATTCAGCAACGACGCACAGACCGGATGGAGCGAAGCCGACAACATTCCCGACGGCTGGATGGGCCTCGATATCGGACAGAAAAGCATCAAGCGTTTTGCCGATATCATCAACCACAGCGAAACCATTTTGTGGAACGGACCGCTGGGTGTTTTTGAAATGGAAAAATTCAAACAGGGCACCAAATCCATGGCTATCTCTACTGCTTCAGCCACCATTCGTGGCGCGTATTCGCTGGTGGGTGGCGGCGATTCTGTGGCAG
>CAZJOL010000317.1:0-2875 GCA_964547605.1 uncultured Bacteroidaceae bacterium
TGGCGTGGATTGCCAACCTAAATTTCGCCTTAAAAATTTTCACCGGCCGCGCCGATAATTTCGTGTTGCCGGAATTCGTTCACAGAGGTTGGGTCATCCGTGAGAAAAACCGCGATGAACGTGCCCGCTATGATTTTGAATTCCTCGACAAAGACGGATATGCCGTAACCATTCGCGGACTTTCGAGAACATTCAGCCCGGAATACTGGAACTATGCAAAACTGATTTCCGGCGTTCTGCGTCATGGTATGCCGATTCCGTATGTTGTTCAGCTGGTCGATAATCTGCAGTTCGACAACGATGACATCAACTCATGGAGAACAGGTGTGGTGCGTGCACTCAAGCTTTTTATTCCTGATGGAACAAAGGCTCAGGGCGAATGTCCGAACTGTCACACCGATGCTCTTCAGTTCAAGGAAGGTTGTGTAACCTGCAGCAACTGCGGATATTCAAAGTGCGGTTAATTCTGCTTATCAATATATAGTATGAACGGGACCTTCGGGTCCCGTTTTTCGTTGTGAGCACTCACCCCTCGAAGGGTGTCAAACCCTTCGAGGGGTTGGGTGCATAAAAAAAGCTGCCCGGAAACCGGACAGCTTTTTTTTTGAGGATTTGAAATTATTTTTCCTACAGACCTTCAACAAATTGTTCTGCATAATACTTTGCAGTCAGTTCTTCGCCCGTGGCGCGCTTGATCATTTCGTTCCAGGTGTATTTCGATCCCGGGGCAAACACTTTTTCCATCAGATATTTTCCGACTTCCTTGTTGTTGTAGTAGCTTGCACCATTGATGTCGTCCTGTTTCAGGATGTTCACAACAATGTAATGATTCAGCTGACTGGCCAGCAGTTCACCAAGGTGATAATTGTGATAATAGCAGGGTGAAGTTGCAATGTGAATTTTCGATGCCCAGTCCGGTTCATTGCGGCCTTCGGGTTTTTTCATCAGCTGATATTTCTCAACAAGGTCCCACCACAGTTTGTTCAGATCCTGATCGGGATTTTCGTAGAGACCTTTTTCGAAGCGGTACATCACCTGCGACCAGCGGCTGAAAACGAGTTGTTCGAGACGTGTATATTTGAATGCTTCGTCTTTGATTTTTGCTTTCTCTTCATTGCTGACACCCAGCATATCCTGCATCCACTGGGCATTGCTGGCCAGACGACCAAACATCATGGCGATGGCCTCGGTGGTGAATGTATGAGCAGGATCACGCAAAGCGAAAGGCAGATCGCGGCTGATGTATTTGTCATAAACGCCGTGGCCGAATTCATGGAGCATTGTGTTCATCCATTTGTAATTCGGTTTCACATTGCAGAGAATGCGGACATCACCTTCGTTATCCATGTCAATGCAGAATGCATGCTGGTTTTTGCCTTTCTTTTCGAAAAGATCCGAGCGGTCAACAATGTCTTTTACATCCATGCCAAGACTTGCATAATAGTCCGTTGTAAGTTTTACGAGATCTTTGTCCTTATAATATTTGTCAAGGTCAAGTGTGTAGATTTTCGGTGCTTCCTGAAAGAAACGTCCCTGGAAATGCCATGGTTTCAGTTCTGCAATCGGAACATTGTAGCGTTTTGAAAGGAATGAATCGATCTGACCTTTGAGTTTTGCAAAGCCATCGCGTGTGAGGTCGTCCAGTTCATTGAATAACTTTTCAATTTCTGCAGGATCCTGCTCGCTGAGTCTCAGACTCATTTCGTGATAGTTTTTATAGCCAAGGTCTTTGGCAACTTCATTGCGCTTTTTCACAAGTGCAATGATATCTGCCGAAACAACCTGTCCGACTTTTTTGTGTGCTTTCCAGGTTTCTTCAAGTTTTTTATTGTCCGTGCTGGTCGATAAAATCTCTTCAACTTCATTGTCGGTCAGCGAATCGCCTTTTTCGGTGGTAGCCCTGTAAGTGTTCATTTTTTTGGCAATCTTTGTTTCCATGCCAATGATTTCTTCCAGTTTCTTTTCATCCACCTGATTGCGCTGATAAGCGTTGAACAGCACTGTGAGCTCGCGATCGAGCAGGCTGTCCTTTACTCCGCCCGCATCCTTTATTTTTTTCAGCAATGCAAAGTCTTCCTTGTTTGTGAAGATTTTGGTGTATTTGATTCCAAGCTCTTCAACCTTTGCGTAGTCTTCTTCCGAACCACTGATTTCAGAATTCCACATGGCAGTGGTGTATTCCTTCATAATAGGGCGGATGGTATCTTCATACTTTTGAATAAAAGCCTGAAGTTCACTTTTCATATCACCTCCTTTGTCTTTTTTGTTACCGCAGCCGGTCATTCCCGTAACCGCAATTGCCACGATAAGAGCGATTAAATAAATGTTTTTCATGTTTCTGGTTTTAGTCCGTTTTGAGCGCGCAAATTACAGATATTTTTTATTTGTAATGAATATCACTTTCATTTTTTTATTTCAGGAATAATTAGGGCTTGCTGAAAAAGTCTGAGGTGCGCCATATTTTAGGCGACAAGACGAAGATGTATAGTAATACTTCGAGTCGAAGGCAACGAAGAAGATGGCGTACATCAGGCTAACAAACACTCTCAGCAATAATCTGTTTTTTAAGAAAATTGTAAAATTCAGATTCGCAAGCTCATATATTTCATGCTGTTTTATCGTTTTCATTTTCAAATGCAAGGATTTTTGATGAAATCCCGAAAAGTCCTTGCATTTACGCTGCAAATAAATAAGAATATATCATTGCTGATATGAGTGTTACGTGTTTTTCAGCAGGCCCTAATTAGCCGCATCATTGTTCCATGGCCAACGTATTCAAATTCACAATAAACAGCCTGAATCGAAGTTGCACAAAGTAATACGAAGTTCTGCACAACGTCGCACAAAGTAAAAATGTAAGCAAAAGCCGTTTGAA
>CAZJOL010000318.1:0-2844 GCA_964547605.1 uncultured Bacteroidaceae bacterium
GGGCTGACAATATACTGCACTACAGCTACGGCATGGTGGAACTTCCGGAAGGAAAGATGAAATCGCGCGAGGGGACTGTGGTTGATGCCGATGATCTGCTTGATGAAATGAAACAAACCGCTGCCGACATTTCGAAAGAAGCCGGTAAAGCCCAGGATCTGCCTGCTGTAGAACAGGACAAGCTGCATGAAATGATCGGACAGGGCGCATTGAAATATTTTATTCTGCGTGTCGATCCGAAAAAGAACATGCTGTTCAATCCTTCCGAAAGCATTGATTTTAACGGCAACACAGGACCTTTCATTCAGTACACACATGCACGGATTTGCTCCGTTCTGAACAAAGGCCGCGAAGCAGGAATTGCTGTTGACAATTTGAAATGGTCTGCTGATGCGGATTTAAAGCCTCAGGAAAAAGAATTGTTGTATCAGTTGCTCACACTTCCGCAGATGACTGAAAAGGCGGCGACCAACGAAAGTCCGGCTGTGGTGGCCAATTACAGCTTCGAGCTGGCGCAGATGTTCAACAGCATGTATCAGGAAATTTCGATCCTGCGCGAGCCCGATGAAACACTGCGCAACAACCGTTTGCTGCTTGCAAAGCGCACGGCCGAAACGCTGAAATTTGCCATGGGGCTGCTGGGCGTGGGAATGCCTGAGAAAATGTGATTTGCAGTGGTCAGTTGTGAATGATGAGTTATGAGTTATGAGTGATAAGTTATGAGTGAGTTTTCACTGACAACTGACAACTGATGAGTGGCTTATAAAATTTTCACTGACAACATAAATGTCAGAAGGTGAATGCTGAGATCCCGATGAGAAATGTGTTTCAATCCTCTGTTACAATAAATTTCTTTCTGAAACCGGCTCCGGATGTGAACTTTCCGGCGGCAATATAGAATCCTTTGCTGAGAGCCGAAATATTGACAGAGACTTCTTTCCCTGCCGTAATCTGGTTGAATTGCATGACGGCAAATCCGCTGGTATTATAAATTGTCAATTCCGAAATGCTGTCGTTTCCTTCAATTGTAATAGTATTTGTGGCGGGGTTCGGAAAAACAACAATTTCGGGTCGTGGCACAATCACCAGGGTGTCGATTGGGATGTATTTTATTGTTTTCAATAGAGATGCTACAGTGTCGCGGCTTAAATAATTAATATCATCATACCAGTAATATGAATAATAATATCTTAGTGAAAAAACAGGTACGTCAGAATCAGCGGTGTACCATTGGTAGGTAACTGAACTTCCACCTGCACTGCTGGGATGATTGGGTACTGGCTGGTAGTGAATTGAATCCGTGGTTTTTATTCTTAAAACGTTCTGGTAGGTTGTATCGGGGCATATCAGTGTTCCCCAGGCGTCGCCTTCTTTTTGCCATTCAATAATTTTTTCCTGCATGTTGCCATGCCTTTCATTTATTGATCCATATCCAAAAGGGAATGACATGATCGGGTAAGGTTTGTCTTTCGTCACATAGCATGGATAATATGGATTGTTTTGGTCTCTGCCTTCAAAAGCAACCATATAGGCAGTATCTGTAATCTGATACACCATCCCAATGCCTTGAATGAATGAACTGTCAAGATTATTGAGAGAGTCATGCAATTCATTCGTCATGCTGCAATACGGGAAAGGATCAAAAGCCGTATCCTGTGTGTAATGAATGAATGATGTGTCGCCGGTAAATACTGCACCCGAAGTGTCCCACACAGTGTCGCCGCCTGCATGAAACAGATCGGTATAATTGAATTGTATTTTTTGAAAAGTGTACTTGTACTCTGCTTTGGGGGTGTTGGCCGAAGTTAGTGTAATCTGGCCTGTTGCACTGTTGTATAGCATATGCATTGCAATAAAACAAACTATGATAAGTGTATAATGCTTCATGACTGACTTTTTTCAGTTTGAAAATCAAAAATAATAAAATTTTGTCAAAGGTAAGACGGTGTTCTGTCTGAATTGGTTGCAATCTGGTAGAAGTTTGTGAAAATGTGAAGTTGTTGCTTTTTGAGATTGGTTTTTAAATGACTGTGAAATTAATGAAAATGAATTCCGTATTTTCGGGTAACAAATATCATTGTAATTTTGCAGTCGATAAATATTTAAATGGACACAGAGTTACTTTTTGCAGGAATGACCATTGCCGAGCTGATCGGATACACCGGATCGCTCATCATTGCTGTTTCAATGCTGATGACATCGATTCTGAAAATGAGGTGGATGATTTTATCGGGCAATGTGGTTTTCATTGTGTATGGATCCCTTATCGGAGCATATCCAATCATAGCACTCAATGGATTCAATCTGGTGGTGAATGCTTATTTCATCTGGCAGGCCTACAAACTGCAGGGCAATTATGCGGTGCTGGCGGCCAACCTCAATGCTCCCATGCTGGAGCGCTTTCTGGTATATTATGCCGATGATATCCGGAAGTTCTTTCCCGAGTTTCAGCGCTTCGAATCAGACGATGTTGTTTTTCTGATTGTGAAAGGGACTGCGGTAATCAGCGTTGCGGGCTTCAGAAAAAACAGCGATGGCAGTTTTAATGTCGTGATTGATTATGTCGCAAACACTCACCGCAACATGAAACCTGGCAAGCTGCTGTTTGAACGTGAAAATGTTTTTGCATTGCTGAATACCGATGCCATCTATGCTCAGTCGCATCATTTACGGCACACGGTGTATCTGCACAGAATGAAATTCAAACCAACCGAAAACAAGGATGTGTTTGTGCTGCAGAAGCCTTAAACAACCCCTCAAATGGTTTTAAATCCTTCGAGGGGTTGGGGTTATTTCTTTCCGGCAGAAAGCACTTTTTTGATCCATGCAGTCATGTATTCCAGC
>CAZJOL010000319.1:0-2841 GCA_964547605.1 uncultured Bacteroidaceae bacterium
GTTCCCGACTTTGGTTTGTTTCCGAGCGCCATCTCAAAAGCCTTTGCTATTCCCAGTTTGCGGATGTTGAATTCTTCGTTGCTGAACAGACATGGAATGAGATTTCCATTGGCAGTCAGGCGCAAACGATTGCACGAAGCGCAGTTTCCGCCATCGCCACCAATTACTTTGCTGAATTCACCCGTGTTCAGATTCATCAGATGAATGAACCGTACTTCAAGTCCACGGGTATCTGCAAATTGTTTCACTGATTGTGCATCGTGCTCGTCAGGCGAATTACGGATAACGCAATTGAGTTTCACCGGCGTCAGTCCTGCCTCAATGGCAGCATCGATTCCGGCAAGCACATCATTCAGACTGCCACCGCGCGAGACTTCCAAAAACCGCTCAGGATCCAATGTGTCGAGACTGATGTTGATTCTTTTCAATCCTGCTGCTTTCAAATCTTTTGCAAAAGCCGGTAGCAGAATTCCGTTCGACGTCATGGTCAGTTCCTCTATACCGTCGATTTCTGAAAGCAGTGAAACCAGCTGCACGACACCCTTTCGCACCAATGGTTCACCACCGGTGATGCGCACTTTCTTTATGCCGCGCTCAGCTCCATACCGCACCACATCAGCAATTTCATCAAACGAAAGAATATCGCCATGGGTAAGCATTGAAACGCCATCTGCCGGCATGCAATAGGTGCAGCGCAGGTTGCATCGGTCGGTGACCGACACACGCAGGTAATTTATTTCGCGATTAAAACAGTCTAACATCGACTTCAACTCCTTCCGCAATTTCATACACACCCATTTCCATCGATATCACACCCACTGCATTCAGCAATGAATTTATATGGGCAGATCCATGATATTCAACCTGAACAAGTTTCCCTGATTCGTTTACAGAAACCGGATAGAAAGACTTTCGCTCTGCCTTTTTACGATGAAACGTCTGACCTGTAATTCCTTTCATGACTTGCATTTCAGCAGCTTTTCCTCCCAGCCGGTTAATGAGTACGGATCCAAGTAATTCAAACTGAATAAAGGATGACACCGGATTTCCGGGCAGGCCCATGATGTATTTATTGCCGTTTTTCGCAAGGGTGGTCGGTCGTCCGGGCTGAACGGCAATGCTGTCGAACAGAATATCAAATCCAATCTGCTGCATGGCTTTCGGCACAAAATCGAAGTCACCGGCAGAAACTCCGCCACTCAGAAACACAATGTCATTCTCGCTTACGGCCTTTTGCAATGCTGCAACTGTCTGATCAAAATCATCAGGAACAATACCGTAATAATTCGGAACTCCGCTATGGGCAACGATCTGCGACATCAGCTGCCATGAATTGCTGTTTCGTATCTGTGCAGCGGATGGCATGTAATCCGGCTCCACAAGCTCGCTTCCGGTACTCATTACGCCAACCCTGATCTGTCTGAAGACTTTGATTTCAGTTTTTCCGACAGCAGCCATCACGGCAATATGCTGTGGTTTTATCAGTGTTGATGCGCTAATCAGCAATGCGCCGGTTTTCATGTCCTCGCCACGATAAGCAATGTTGCTGTTTTTTGAAGAGCCTTTGTACTTAACGACTTCATCAGCCACCTCGCAATGCTCGACCATCAGCACCATATCGGCACCGGCAGGAACGGGAGCTCCGGTCATAATTCGGATGCATGTGCCTTCAGTGACCTTGTTTTCAGGTGATTTACCGGCCGGCACCGTTTCGATGATTTTCATCGGTTGTCCGATGTCAGCAATCCGGCATGCAAAGCCATCGACCGCCGATTTATCAAACGGAGGCATATCCATATCCGAGCACACATCTTCAGTAATAATGCGACCGGCAGCCATATCGAACCGGATTGTTTCTGTTCCTGCAATAACGGGCTGAGAGCGGACAATATCAAAAGCTTCTTCGAAGGAAATCATCTGAAATTTTCTGCAAAAATACAGCGATTTGCAGAATTCTGCAAATTGAAAAAATGATTATTATCACACAGCTGAAAATTGATGCAGAGGGTGTATCAGGACTGCAAACGCTGAAGCCAGCGCATCAGGAATTTGTCATAAATGGTGTAATAGGGATTCTCGATTGAAGAATTCTGATACAGCAATCCTTTCTCTATCAGAGCAGACAAACCACGGCTGATCAATGAAGATGTACCAAGTTTATAAGTCTGGATAAATGTAGCAGAGTGTGGTTGCTGCACCCTTTCCTCTTTGGCAAACGCAATCAGAAGAGTCCATTGCTGTCTGGACAAAAGACTCCTGTATTGATAGTAAGTGCTCTCGTTGAGTTTGAGAACTTCCATTGCACATTTATAAACCTCTGTCAGGGAAATGTGTTTGTAACCCGAAGCATATAAAACATTACATAAATACTGAGTATAAAAGGTATGACAATGAGTAAATTCGAGAATGAAATAGATTGCTTCGTCCTTAATGGTTCGTTTATTCTGTGTAAATAGTCTCTTTATGAATGACGCGTACTTGTCTTTACCAATAAATCCAAGGCTGATATTGCTGCAGCTGGCATAAAAAGGTCGTTTCTGATTATTAAAAATTTCATGCATCAATTTCTGATTGCTTCCGCAAAATATGAAATATGTATTTTTCAAAGTCTGCATATATGTACGCAATAGTGCTTCAGTATTTTTTTCAGGGTATTCAATGATTTGCTGAAATTCATCAATAGCAAAAACAATTTTCTTACCCTGCGTGTCCAGAAAGGAAAAAATCTGCTGCAATGTCTTTTCATATTGCGAAATACCGGAGTATTCAAAGCTGACCTCAGGGTCACCTGTGAGCGTATCATAGCTGATTACAGGCCTCAGCGAAGTAATTGCCTTTATT
>CAZJOL010000320.1:0-2835 GCA_964547605.1 uncultured Bacteroidaceae bacterium
CGAACTTTTTGCGCTCGGAGGAAATCAACTGTTATTGCAGGGAGGACTGAATCCTACGCTGGACCTCAGGTTTCATTGTGAGTTATTCAGCTGGATGAAATCGGAATTTCCGCAAATAAAACTACACGCACTCAGTCCGGCTGAAGTGGATTACATGGCCCGGACAGAAAAAATGTCTCACAATGAAGTGCTGAAAACGCTTATGAATGCAGGCCTTGACAGTCTTCCGGGTGCTGGCGCAGAAATACTTTGTGACCGTGTTCGGGACATGGTGTCTCCTGCTAAAATCAGCACGAATGGCTGGCTTGAAGTAATGCGTGTTGCGCATAAACTTGGATTGGTAACTTCAGCCACCATGATGTTCGGTCATGTTGAAACGCTGGAAGAGCGCATCCGGCATATGATCCGCATTCGTGACCTGCAAAAGGAAAAGCCGGGAAATGTGCCAGGATTTTTGTCATTTATTCCATGGCCGTTTTACGGAAAAGACACTACCCTGATCAAAGAAGGTCTGGTAAAATATTTTCCGACACCGGTTGAATATATACGTCTGATTGCCACAGCCAGACTGGTTTTGTATAATATCCGGAATATTCAGGCCTCGTGGCTGACAGTTGGAAAAACAACGGCTTCGGTTTGTCTATACGCAGGCGCCAACGATCTCGGCAGCATCATGATTGAAGAGAATGTTGTTTCTTCCGCTGGTGCTTCGTACCGCATGAATGCCGATGAAATGCAGCAACTGATCCGCGATGCAGGATTTGTCCCGCGCCGTAGAAATCAGGATTTTACGAACGCATAGGGCGTTGTGCATTCTGCATTGTGCCATGGACCGCATGCCGCACTTGTCATCACGTGAAACGTGACAAGCTGTTTTACGTGATGCCTCCTGCCAAATACAGAGCGGGAATCAGAGCGAGAGCGAAGCTTTGTCATACACCAAGCGTTGTGCATTGTGCGTTGTGCGCTGCATGCCGCCTGCTTTATCCTAAGCCCCGTCTCAGAGCTGATTGCTGACAACTGACTGCTGAAAGCTGCTTGTCCTCGACCTCGACCTTGTCCTTGTTCTTGTCCTTGTCCTCGACCTTGTCCTTGTCCTCGACCTCGACCTCGACCTCGACCTCGACCTTGTTCTTGTCCTTATCCTTGATATTTTTTCTATCTTTACAACAAAAATCCATTCATGCCTGCACCCAACAACACCAATCCGTTTCTCACTCTGAGCGAAGTTCTCGCGCAGGTGCGGGTGGTGGTTGCGCGCGAGTTTCCACTGCCACTGTGGATAAAAGCAGACATGCTCAAGCTGAATCATTATTCGGCCTCGGGACATGCCTTTCCGGAACTGGTCGAAAAAACGGCTGGGAAGGTCACAGCCAAATGTCAGTCGATGATATGGGCCGATGATTTGCAGCGGATTGCAGCCAATTTCCGTCAGGTGACCGGAAAACAACTCACTGATGGAATCGAGATTTTATTCCGTGCCGAAATTCGTTTTCACGAACAATACGGCATGCGTCTCCGCATCATCGATATCGATGCACAATATACACTCGGTCAGATGGCGCTGGAACGCAAAAAGACCATCGAAAAACTCAAAGCTGAAGGTCTTTATTTTCAGAATAAACAGGTGGCACTTGCCGATGTTCCCGGACGGCTGGCCATCATCAGTGCGGCCACCAGCCGTGGTTTGCATGATCTGAAAAACATAATTTTTTCTGCGGGATCTCCGTTCAGAATCAAAATGACTTTATTCACTGCAGTGCTGCAGGGCGCACGTGGAGCTGAAACCATTGGCACAAGAATTCAGCAGATCGGACAACGCAGCAGTGAATTCGATGCAATACTGATCATACGCGGCGGTGGTGATGACACCGGCATGGATTGTTATGACAACTATGCGCTGGCCCGCACTGTGTGCGAATGTCCGCTTCCTGTTATTACAGGTATCGGCCACTCCACCAATGAAACTGTAACCGAGATGGTAGCGCATACAAATAAGTTTACGCCAACCGATGTTGCTTACTTTATTGTTGGAAAATTTTCGGAGCAACTGATGAAACTGCAGGATCTCACATCGCAGCTAAGCGCTCAGGCATTAATGTCTGTGGCAACAGAAGAACAGCTCCTGCAGGATATGGCACAGTCGGTTTCCGATATTGCGCGCAATGAATTTCAGCAGCAGAAAGACTTCCTGATGCAGGCCGGAAATATCATTCAGCAGAAATCAATTCAGAAAATGGCTGCGTCATTTTCCAAACTTGAATCAAACGGAGCGGAGCTCAGAGCATTGTCGCAGCGGATATTTCTGAATCAGCAACACAAAACCGATATGCTGAACACCGCACTTAATCAGCATTTGCAAAGTGTTCTGCGCAAGGAAACATCAACACTTGATATACTTGAAAGCAAAGTGAAAATGCTTGATCCGCAGAATATTCTTCGTCGCGGATACTCAATTACGTTACATCAGGGAAAGATTGTGAAAAGCACAAAGACGCTGAAAGACGGAAATGAAATTGAAACAATCCTTTCGGACGGACGCGTGAAATCAGTTGTTCAGAAAAACAAAAAAGATAAAATATGAGTGAACCGAAGTATTCCGAAGCCATGGCGGAGCTCGAAGAAATAGTAAACGCCATAGAAAACGACACACCGGATCCGGATGAGCTGATTGTGAAAGTAAAGCGGGCTGCCGAGCTGATTCAGTTCTGCCGCAAGCGCCTGCTGAACACCGAAACTGAGATCAACACCGTTCTGGCCAAGCTGAAAGAAATGTCGGATGGCAGCGAAAGCCAGTAGAAAGTACTGAGCACCATTTTAAGGCAAACTTCGCTG
>CAZJOL010000321.1:0-2833 GCA_964547605.1 uncultured Bacteroidaceae bacterium
CTGAGTTCTGATGGCACCATACTGGCTATTGGAGCACATTCATTCAATACAACGACATATTCAGGTCAGGTCAGGGTTTATAAATACGATTCAACGGATTGGGTTCAATTGGGCTCTGATATTTATGGTGAAATGCCCTGGGGTTGTGCAGGCCGGTCACTGGCTCTGTCTGCCGATGGTCATACAATTGCTGTCGGAGCGCCTTTTTATGATGGAATTGTTTCAGACGGAGGTTATGTACGGGTGATGTCTTTCAATGGATCAGACTGGCAGTTTAAGGGGGCTGATATTTCCGGACAAACTGCTGGTGAACAATTCGGATATTCTGTAGGCCTGAGCATTGATGGTGAAACCATGGCCGTGGGAGCGTTTCTTAAGGATACTTCCGGTACCGGTCGCGGGATGGTACGGGCATATTCATTCAACAATGGCTCCTGGCAACAGATGGGAAATACCCTTATCGGAGAAAATGCAGGCGATCATTTTGGTGAAAAAATCAGCATGTCCGGTGATGGACAAACGATTGCGGTGGGAGCTCCTGCCAACGATGGCTATGGCAGCAACTCAGGTCACGTCCGGGTTTTCAGGTACAATTCCGTGTCCTGGCAGCAGATGGGTGTTGATATAAACGGTGAGTCTCCTAATGACATGTCAGGCACAGCATTGGCATTAAACAGCGATGGTCTGGTTGTAGCTATTGGAGCTTCTTTCAATGATGGACTTGCCTATGGGGCCGGGCATGTGAGGGTTTTTTCCTATGGCAGCAATTTGGGAAATAACGAAGAAAATGATAATAAGACTCTTGTTTTTCCAAACCCGGCCAGGGAGACAATTATCATTCAGGGTACTCGTATTCTTCAGGTCGAAGTGTTTGATATAAATGGAAGATTGCTTCTATCCGTTGATGGCAATGATGAGGATATAAAAATGGATGTAAATCATCTGCCGTCGGGATTGCTGCTGGTAAAAATTATTTCGGTGGATTATTGCGAAACAATAAAAATCATGCATGAATAAAAAAAGCCACCAATGCGGAATTCGCATGGTGGCTTTTTTCTTTTAATACAATCTAGAATTTCACGTTCACACTTCCGAGCCAGTTCATGTAGGCCTGCGGGAAATAGCCATCCAGCACGTAATGAGCTCCTCCGTAGTAATAGCGGTACACCCAGGCATTCGATTCATATTCTTCCGATAGAATATTGCGCAGCGTCAGGCGGAATGCTACTTCTTTGACGAATTTGGGTTTTATCACATATTCTGCTCCAAGGTCGAAGACTTTGTATGGATCAAGCGATCTTTCAATAGAAGATGAATTGTCGATGTACTGCCGGCTGACGTATTTTCCGCTCAGTGTGAAACGCAGATTTTTAAGCGGGTTGTAGCCGAAACGTGCTGATCCGATTATTGCTGGCGAAAAGCTGATGTCGCTTGTTTTGTAAAATTCAGTGTGCTGTGACCAGGTGTCCCAGTCATCAACAAAGACGGTGAGGTCTTTGATTTTATTGAGAGAATAAGTGGCATTTCCTGCAAAATCGAATTTCTTATTGATTTTCCATTCCCAGATGCCTTCGATGCCGGCACGGTAACTTTTCGGCACATTGACATAGACAGGTGAACCGATATTGTTTATTTCACCGGTCTGCACAAGCTGATCGCGGTAGTTCATGTAATAGAGATTCAGATTGAAATTCCATTTGTCGGCTGCGTATTTGTAACCGGCTTCGTAATCAAAAAGAATTTCATGCTCAGGCATTTTTCCGCTGTCGGCATCCACCATCATGTAGCGATTCGGCTCACGGCCTGCTACTCCGAAATATCCATACACCGAATGTTTTCCGAAAGAATGTAAAATGCTTGCTTTTGGATTGGCAAACAGATAGGATTTGTCAATGTTCAGATTTTTTTTATCATCCTCATCTCCTTCAACCAGGTAGCGGACATTCCGGACCTGCATATCAGCAATAATCGTTGTGTGCTTTCCCATGGAATAGCGCAATTTCGCATAACCTGAAATATCGTCTTTGATACCGTTGTTGCGATAATATTCATGATTGATTTCAGAATCACCGGCATACTGCATCCAGATCACTTTTCCTGTGTGATCTCCGTCGTAGCGGCTAAGGTTGCCGCCCAGATTTATCTGCAGTTTTTTCTGATTATCATAGTTGGCGGAAAACACTGCACCATAAAAATAATTATCCATCATTTTGCGGCGGATCAGATTGGTTTCGGTAATTGTGTCGCCGCCTATGATCAGGGCAGGAAGAAGATAAACGGAAAATGATTCTTCATCTTTATATTGCTCGTAGTACCCGTTTCCAGTTATCAGAAATGCTGTTGCGCTGGAACTCCATTTCTGCGAATGCTGATTTGAAATCACCAGATGAAAATGATTCTGTGTGTACAAATCGATTTCATTTTCATACGAATATGGGTTATATGTTCTGTTGGTTTCAAGCGAGTCTTTCGGCACACCGTCCCATGCCTGATAGGTTTTTTCCTTACCGTGCATGAGCATCATGCGCACCAGCGTTTTATCGCCGTACCATGCAACATTGGTCTGTAACGACTGAATGTCGGATGAAGCTCTGTCTATATAGCCATCACTAAGCATAAGAGATGCGCGGCCGTCGATGGTCCACTGACCATTCAACAACCCTGTCCCGAAAAGCGCCGTAGAACCATAGGTCCCAAATGAGCCGGCTTT
The DNA here is from genome assembly GCA_964547605.1 of uncultured Bacteroidaceae bacterium. Classification (GTDB taxonomy): domain Bacteria; phylum Bacteroidota; class Bacteroidia; order Bacteroidales; family DTU049; genus GWF2-43-63. The sequence goes on from CAZJOL010000321.1 coordinate 2,711, forward strand.
GAAATTCAGTGTGGCAAACGGATCCGGCTTATAGCTGTGCGTTGAAATGTTTATGGATCCTCCAAAAGAAGAAGAGCCGTTGGTTGATGTACCAACACCACGCTGAACCTGAATGCTTTCGCT
>CAZJOL010000322.1:0-2789 GCA_964547605.1 uncultured Bacteroidaceae bacterium
CAATCAGATATACTTTGACATTACTTTAAGTTGACGCGTATGCCTCGAAGGGTTCAAAACCCTTCGAGGGATGAGTAGAACCCTTCGGGGGAAAATAAAAATATGTATTTTTGCCACCAAACTCAATATTCTTTATATGAAAAAGTTATTCTTTTTTCTGCTGATTGGTTTTGCAACGACATCTCTTTTTGCACAGGAAAATGAAAAAAAAGCCCTTGAGGAGCTTGACGCATGGAGTAATGATTACTACGACGCGCTGGATATTTATAACGAAATAAAAGACAGTAAAGAAGAGTCACCCCAGATATGTGATAAAGCGCACGAAGCATACCGGCTTTTTCAGTCGTCCATTCAACATTGCGATGCTGCCAGAAAACTTTATCCGGCCTTTTCAAAAGACTATGACATGTATCTATCCGATACTTACCTGGCCATCGCCTGGTTCAATTTAAGTAAGTATACCTGTGTTCAGGATGTTTTTACCGATGAGGTGCTCAACACCTATGTGAACAAAGCTTTTGAAATCAGGCCAACGCAAAACGCCATTTTGATGAGCGATATGAAACTGGATTTTTATAAACCTGAAGATTTTAAAACCAGCTATTTCAATCAGGTGTATATGGGGTTTTACAATGGCGGTAAACAAAAAAACAATGACTTCCGGCGCAAATACGGGCTTGAATATATCAGCTTAATGAAAGATGAATTCGGAAATGATTTTATCAATATTATTTGTAACGACTCAACTAAGAAATATCACTTTATTCGAGTAAACAACATTCTGATGTATTCCGAAGAATTTCTGAAAGAGCAGGAATTATTTGAATCCAAGGTTTTGATGATGGAATTATATGCAGGCTGGCTGGCCAATAAAAAGCTGAGCGATCCCGATGCTGAATTCTCAAACAATGATGTCAAGCGCCTTGAAACAGCCGACGGTATTCTGAAAGACCTGAAAGATGATGGAACTTCATACACGGTCGATCAGCAGCTGGTGCGTCTTTACAACGCAAACATGATTATGGAAGAAAAGAAAATTGCGAATGACTATCTCACAGAAGCCAAGCTGCACGACCACTCCGGTATTGATGAGTTGTATGATTATATTGAAAAGACCAAAGCATGGCGCGATGAAACATCGGAAACCGATGATCGCGCCACAGCAAAAGACCGCATCAGAAGAGCATGCAATCTGATTTATGAAAAGATGAGTTCTTACAGCACTTCTGCAGATTATGAGCGTCTGCTCGCGTACTATCAGTACATTGATGACAGTAATGGGATAAGCACTGTTCAGCAAAAAATTGCTGAGAAAAAAGAAGAAGAAAGAAAAGAGGAAAGACGTGAAAAGCTGCGCAGCAACTGGGGTTTAAGCGTTGGCATTGCCCCGGGAAAACTCATATGGCAGGCAAAATACAATCAGCTATCGCTTCATGCAGACCTGACCACAGCAGGTTTCAGCCATGGATTCCGCTATTGCAAATACGATCTCTATACCGACAAAAGCCGCTTTGGCGCTTATGGTGTTGATGACGGCGAACCCGGCGACAACAACACTTATTCCGGCTGGGAAGGATCGTGGTGGATCAATTTCAATAGCGTTGGTGGCAACGATATTTTCAATATATCGCCCTATCTTGAATTTCGCTACGGGCAATACGAATTCAACAGCATCACAACATCAATTATTGATCGCGAAACCGACACCTATGCATTCAACAATGTTGCTGTTGACCCGATCGGAAAACGATTTGATGTCACCTATGGAATGAAAGGCACATTCATGCTTTTAAACCGTTTCTACTTTCAAACAGTTTTTGGTTTTGGCCTGGGTTACCGCTGGCTCGAAACCGGATATGACAATGAAAAATATTCGCTTGAATATGTGAACTTCAGCGACGAGCGCTGGCCAAAAGTCACCGTGCCGTTCCGCATCGGCTTCCGTGCAGGCATCAGACTATTCTGATAGCCGGATTTTGCTGCTCTGATATTTATCATTTTGCAGTGGATAAAAGCAATTGCTGATTTATCTTTACAATAAAAAATGGAAGAAGATATCATCATCTGCAACTGCAACGAAATCTACAAAAGCGAAATCGTTAAGGCAATCAAGGAAAAAGGTCTGAAAACCGTTGATGAAGTTGGCGATGCAACAACCGCCGGAACCGTTTGCGGGAGCTGCAAAGACGACATTCAGGAAATTCTGGATGAAATTAATGGGTGAAATGCAAATGGTGAGATTTATTATGGGTTGACTCCGGAGGAGTCACATGTCTGTAGAAAACATAAAGAATAAATCACGACTCCAGCGGAGTCGAATGTTTTTCACGCTATTTCGGACATGAAGTCGGATACATGCGACCTCTCTGAGGTCGTATGTTTTTTTGATTATTATCTACAGACATGCGATGCCTGCCTGTTTGTCAGGTAAACCTCTGGCATCGTCCAACAAATCTTTCAATGAAACCGCTACTTTGACTAACGCATTTTAACTTTTGGAATTAATTCCCAAAATTAAATATTGAATCCAGTTCCTTCCACATTTCATCAAACTCACCTTCAACTTTCAAGGCATAGCGAAAGATGGGATACTCACTGCTATACCGCTTATAGAGCGACTTTGCACGATCACTATCACCTTTACGCGAGTTGGTGCCATTGGCAATTCGGTCACACATTTTTAAAAAAGTCGCTTGCTTATTCTGCCAGATTTTTGGCAATGTCTTGAATAGGATTTCTTTTTTATCCCACCCGCGCTCATTCGATACACGCAGCACCAACTCAGCAAT
>CAZJOL010000323.1:0-2781 GCA_964547605.1 uncultured Bacteroidaceae bacterium
ACTTGCTTTCAACAGAGGTGACCGGGCAATCGCCCGAATATTTTTTTCCGAAAGGGCTCTCGTGAAGCGGAGCATAATGGAACCGGGCGCTGATTCCGGCTTTGTTCAACATATCGTGAATCCGCAACGTCATTTCAGGAGACCTGCCTTTGATGAAAAAAACATGGGCATTGAATTCTTCAAAATTTTGCGGGATGTAAGGCAGCGAGAAATACTTTTCAAATGAATCAATATTGCCGAAAGATTCGCGGTATTGCATCCAGAGCTCTCCCCGCCTGTAACTGACGCTTTCTGTTTCCTGCAATTGTGCCAGCAGCATGGCGGCTGTCAGGTTGCTCATCGAAAACGAGGAGCCGGTGCGCAGCCACTGGTAGCGCGGTACTTCGCCACGCAGAAAGGCAGCCCGGTCTGTCCCTTTCTCAAAAACAATTTCTGCCGTTTGAAGTAATTTGTCATCATTTACCAGCAACAATCCGCCTTCGCCGCACTGAATGTTTTTGGTTTCATGGAAACTGATGCAGCCCAAATGCCCGACTGTCCCTTGCTTACATCCATGTATGCCGGCACCAATGGAATGAGCGGCATCTTCAATGAGTAGAATTTTTCTTTCATCACAGATTTCGCGAAGGCGCATCACTTCAGCACCATAGCCTCCATAATGTACGGCAACGATGACTTTTGTCTTTTTTGAAATTTTTCGTTCAGCATCCTCAATGCTGATGGTCATTGTATCTGCATTGATATCGGCAAAAACAATGTCGGCTCCGCGCAGGGCAAATGCATTGGCCGTACTCACATGCGTCCATGAAGGAATGATGACTTCATCGCCTGGCTTAATGCCGGCAATGAGTGCAGCCATTTCAAGCGCATCGGTGCATGAGGAAGTCAGAAACGAATGCTGCACCTGATAATTCTGTGAAAACCATTCTTTGCAGCGATCGATAAACAACCCTTCACTGCTGCATTGTCCTGACTGCAGGGCTGTTTTTATGTAAAACAATTCCTGCCCGCTTATGAATGGTATATTGAATGGGATGTTCAATATTTCAATGCATTTTCGATAATCAGGTCGTAGAGTTCAGGTTCCTGAATTCCCGCAGCGCGAGCCTGTTGCGGCACTATGCTGGCCGATGACATTCCGGGAATGGTATTGACTTCGAGAAACACAGGTTCCTTTCCGTTGTGGATAAAATCGAAGCGAACCACACCGCGGCAGTTGAGTCTGTCGTACATCATTTTGGATGCGGCAACGACCTGATCGATTTTTTTCTGATCAACCGGAGCGGGCGTAATTTCGTCGCTCATGCCCTGCGTGTATTTTGCTTCGAAGTCGAAAAAATCTTTTTTGCTTTTCACCAGCGTAACGGGCAATGCCGTTATTTCTCCGTTGAGACGAAGCACCCCGCAGGTGAGTTCATCGCCCAAGGTGAATTCTTCCACCAGTACTTCCTTGTCTTCGCGGAAAGCTTTTTCAAGCGCAGCCGGAATTTCATCGGCCGTTTTCACTTTACTCATGCCAATGCTTGAACCGCCGCTGTTGGGCTTTACAAAAACAGGAAAGTTCAGGTTCACCCAGACCTCTTCAGGACGGGCTGCAGCTGAATTGTTGAAATATACCGAGCGGCTGGTGGCAACACCAAGCGCTCTGACAAGTTGTATGGTATAGAATTTATTGAAAGTCACATTTGATACCATGGCGTTGCAGGTGGTATGCGATATTCCAAGCAATTCGAAATAGCTCTGCATCAGGCCGTTTTCGCCGGGGGTTCCATGAATCATTATGAAGGCAACATCGAAACGAACTGTTCCATCCGGGGTTGGGAGCGTAAAATCGTGGCGGTTGATGTCGATTGTTCCGTTTTCACTTTTCCAGCACCAACGTTCTTTGTCAACTTCAATCAGGAAGACATTGTACTTTTCGCGGTTTATTTTCTGAGCTATTACACCGGCGCTTTGCACCGAAATGACCGATTCGCCTGAGTAGCCGCCGGCAAGAAGAGCAACATTAAGTTTCATAGTCTGGTTTTGCAAATCAAAATTAGCAATATTAAGCGGTTTGTCGGTCAAAAAAAAAGAAAAAATAGGGCGGATTCTGAAAAATGTGTCTACTTTTATATCTGAATTTCGTAGAAACGATCAATGGCAAAATACAACAAATGGGTTTTCGGGGCGCTTGGATGGGCTTTTGGCGGGCCGATCGGCGGTTTGTTCGGCTTCATTCTGGGGGCATATTTCGATTATGCTTCGCATTCGAAAATCCGCACCAACATTGAGGGCGAGACTACACCGGGCGATTTCAGACTGGCTTTGCTTGCATTGCTGGCTGCCGTGATGAAGGTTGACCGCAAGAATCTGAAAGTTGAGCTTGATTTTATCAAACAGGTGTTCATCAACACTTTTGGCGAATCTTACACCAAAAACTCGATGCCCATTCTGAAGGAGTTGCTTGAAAAGGATATTCCTGTGCGGGACATTTGCCTGCAGATCCGTGCACATATGGATCATGCAGCGCGACTGGAACTGGTGAATGTATTGCTGTCGCTTTGCATGGTAGACAAGGAGTTTCATCCTTCCGAGGATGAGCTGATGAAAAAGATTGCTTCCTGGCTAGGAATAAGTGATAAGGATTTTCAGTCCATGCATTCGGTTCATGTTCCCGATACGGGCTGGGCGTACAAGGTACTGGAAGTTAGTCCCGATGCGAGCGACGAAGAATTGCGCAAAGCTTACCGCCGGATGGCCATGAAATATCATCCTGACAGGGTGGCGCATCTGGGCGAT
>CAZJOL010000324.1:0-2745 GCA_964547605.1 uncultured Bacteroidaceae bacterium
CAATAAACCGGTGACGATCGCTCTGCGAGCGCGGGCTCCACATGGCCGGACCTTTCGAGCGGTTGAGCATGCGGAACTGGATCATGGATTTATCGGCCACAATGCCCGTGAATCCGCCGATTGCATCTATTTCTCTGACTATTTGTCCTTTGGCAATTCCGCCAATGGAAGGATTGCACGACATGCGCGCAAATCCGGTCAGGTCCTGCGTAATCAGCAATACCTTCGAGCCCAGATTGGCAGCGGCAGTGGCAGCTTCGCATCCGGCATGACCTCCGCCGACGACTATTATATCGTAATCCTGAAAAATTTTCATTGTTTCACGTGAAACTCCTTGTATTTGCAAAGATACACATCTTCAAACCGATGGATTTCTTCTTTTTTTTCTTTTGTGTCATCTTCGAGACCGCACAAATGGAGCATTCCGTGAATGGCGTACCTCAAAACCTCTTCGGTGGCGGTGGTTTTGCCGGCTTTTGCATTATCGGCGGCACGGTCGGCACTGATGAAAATCTCTCCGCTGACAAAGCTGCCCATGTTGTATGGAAAGGTGATCACATCGGTGAGCGTGTGGTGATTCAGGTGCTTCACGTTCATCTCAAACAGAGACTCGTCCGAAACTACCATGAAAGCCACCGGGCCCTGTTTAAAACGAAAATCGGCGCAGATCAGCGTGCAAACACGATTCAGTGCGTCGATATCAATATCTTTGACCCTGGATTCAGGATCATTCCAGTCAATGCCTTTTATTCTCATCCTCCTGTTTTATCCGGGCATCGGTTTGCTGACCAAAAGCCGACATACGGCTCTGGCTGATGCTTTGATTAACCGAAGCCACATTGAAATGGATTGAAATACAACGTCCGTTGTCGCTGAATTCAACTTTGTCGCTCACACTCTGAATCAGCTCAATCCCGCGCTGGTTCTCCGAATGTCTGGTATTGAGAAAGAGCAGATGGTCAAAACCTTCGCCTTCGTCGCGCACTTCAAAAATCATTTCCTTGTCGGTGAGAGAAAAATCTATGCTGATCTGTTTCGACGGGTCGTTGTGGTTGCCATGTGTCAGGGCATTGTTGAATGCTTCGGTCAGAGCGACCATTATGTTGGCAAAATAAGAATCATTGAGATAATATTTATCAGCCAGCGCCTCGACCAGTTTTTCAACCTTATTCAGTTCCGATGAACTGCTTTTTAGTTTGAGTGAGTCCGTGTTGCCTTTCATTCCGCTTTCGTTTTGTACAGATATTCGTTCACTTTTTGTTTGTAGTAGGAATTCAGATTTGGTGGGACCGTTTTCAGAATTTCCGAACTGTTTCTTTTCAGACTATTATACTTGAAAAACGTCATAGGGTTACCATTGTTGAAAATTTTTGCCTCCTCGCTCTGGCGCTTCGGATCCTTTTCACGCTCCATATCGGCCTTCTCCGATTCCAGCAACCGCGTCTCGATTTGTTTCTGTCGATTCATGGTTTCGGTGTTCAGACGTTTGTTCACCAGGTCCTCCTCGGTTTTTTCCATATCATTAATGACCTTATTCAAGGCCGATCCGTTGCCTCCCTCACTATTTAATTGTTGCTGATATTGCTGCATGGCTTTTCGGATGGCTTCCTGCTGTGCCGCCATTTTGGCCAGCTGCTCGCTCCAGCCGGGCTGGCCGGGACCGGGTTTTTGACCGCTTTCCATTTGCTTTTTCAGCGATTCCATCTGCTGATTCAGTTGTTCCTGCAGCTGCCGAAGGGTTTTTGCGCTGGGTGTGCTCCCCTGCCCTTGTCCGGGCTTATCTCCCGGTTTGTTTCCGGGCTTTTTACACTTCGAACCACTGCATTGACCACTTTTCTGTTGATTGGCCTGCTGCTGCATCTGCTTCAGTGCATCGCTCAGCAGCAACGCAAGATTATTCACCCCCATCATCACGTTTTGCTGTTCGCGGGTGGCCGGAGCTATATAGCGGCTATTCAGATTGTACAATGCATTTTTCCGCGCCTGGCCGATTTTGGTCAATTCATCCGTTATAAATGAATTAATCATGGGATTTCGCTTGCCAAGTGCTGATAATGAGTCATTTATGATCGAAAGCCCTTCATCTATCCTTTTTTGCTTCCTGAGGTTTTCGAAATACTGTGGATCAGCAATCCTTGTCAGAGCCACATTCCGCATCAGGTCTTCTTGCTGAAAGCTAATGATGATAAGGTTTTCGAGAATCTCACGCACAAGATTCATGTCTTCGGCGTTCTGCTCTTCACTTTCGTCCTGCATCATCTGCTCCATTTCCTCGGCAAGCTCCTGCATTTGCTCGGCTGCTTCCTGCTGCGACTTCGAAGCTTTATTCTGTTTTCCACTTTTAAGCTGATCCGACGCCGACTTCATTGTACTGTCAATGGCATTCAGTTTTTCATTGAGCGAATCCATCGGAAAGGGTTCCTCCAGTTCACTGTTTTGCTTCATCATCGTATCGGCTTTCTGCTGAAGCTCGTCAAACATCTTGTTCAGTTCTTCCTGATCTTTCATTCTGTCCTCAGCGGATTTTTCGCTTTCCGAAAGTTCCTTTTGTTCCTTGCCCGATTCTTTCAGATCGTTGGTCAGCGACATAATATCTTCCTCTACTTTGGAGCGCTTCAGCAACTCGATGGTCTGCTCCATGTTCTTCAGAATCTCTTCGTTTTTCTGATTCAGTTTTTCAAGTTGCGAGGTCATGTTGGGCGGATTCTTCTCCAGCATTTCGTTCAGTCTTTCGAGCATTTCCCT
>CAZJOL010000325.1:0-2742 GCA_964547605.1 uncultured Bacteroidaceae bacterium
AACCCACAGATATTCCGATGGGCACGACCAGTCATCAAAGGCAAGTCCGTAGCGGCTTCCCATGCCTGTAAGATTTGAATTCAAAATGGGATTCACAACACCTGCAGCTGTAATTTGAGCTCCTGCTCTATCAATCAGATAAATGTCGCCGTTGATGTTTCCAACCCAGAATCCGTTGCGTACATGATCATAGGCGATATACCTGACCGATGTCGGTGTGCTTACTGTTCCGATCAGCGATGGAGTCGCGGAATCAAGGGCCAGTTCGTAAATATTCGGAGTTCCTGATCCACCGAAAAAATGTCCGGTTGTGGGATCCCATGCCAGATCGCGGATGCCAACGGTGCAAGCTGTAATTCTGAAGGTATCGATCAATGCGCCTGCAAGCGAGTATTTACCGAACTTTCCGGGGGTTGTGTAAAATGAAACCCAGTAATAATCACCATCTGATTCAACACCCATGGTACCATTAAGAATCTGATCAAATGTATTCTGTACCAGTTGCGGAGCATTTTCAACCGCAGTGTTTATCGTATCATTGGCGTGGTCGGTATCTGTTGATAATCCGCTCCAGGTCTTGACATTGTATGTCTGATACGCTGAAAAATCGAAGGTGGCAGTGAAGGTATATGTGAATGATGCACCCGGTATTAATGAATCAAATCCGGTATAGGTATCATTGAGCACTTCACTTACAACCGAACCGCCATCAACCTGATAGACTACCGGTATCGAAGTCTGCTTAATCGTTCCATAATTTTTTACAACAACTGATATCTGTTCAGCACCCATTCCGAATCCTGAAACCGGCGCTGCAAGCAATGAAATACCGACATCGTTGGGTTGCGGATCCCAGATTTTCACATTGTCGATGGCCCACCAGTAGTCATTGTTGGCGCCCTTGTAATAAAAGCGCACCTTGAAGTTTGCGTTTTTATAGGCCGACGCATCAATGTACTGATGATCAGGTGTTGCCCAGCTGCCAGCATCTGCTGTGGCGGAATACACGTTTACCCATGCAGTGCCGTTCCATACATCAACACTTCCGGATTCACTGCCGCCTCCGCCGAAATAATGGAAGTACTGATCAAACTCAATGATGATAAGATTGTTCGACGCCAGATTGTATGTCGGCGAAATCAGTTGCTCACTCATGGCCACCGAGCCGGCCGCATCGCTGTTGACCATGGCAAAGGGCGTCCCGTCAAGAGAATAAGCCACCGGATATACAGTCAGAAATTCCCAGGTGTGTGAATCAGCCAGGGTATCAACGATGGTCCATCCCGCCGGAAGCGAGACTGCATCGAAGGTTTCCATTGTAGTAACGGATTTGGGAACCTGAGCGTTAACAGTCATTATCGCTGCAATCATCAGGCAGGTCAGTGCGTAAAACTTTTTATTCATAATGTAGAATTCTTTTCTGATTCAATAGACAGCAAAACGAAACCGGAAGTTGTTTCTGCTTTACATGATGCAATAATAAATATAATTGATATGAAAAGCAAATAAAAAATCAATGAGATCGAGCAGCTTTCAGCAGTCAGTAGTCAGCAATCAGCTTTCAGCTCTGAGACTGGGCTGAGAAGATTACGCATTCCCGACATTCTACCGTCAGCTTGAAAAGGCAGACCAAGAGACCTGCTGATGTGGAATTCCGCCGGCATCAATCACTATCGTGTCTTGATGGGCGGACAAGCTGTCGGGAAAGCCCTCCCAGCCAAAAACCCAACAGCCCACCTGCCCAAGACAACCAAGTTCCCGTGCTTGACACGGGATCTCTTCTTCACAGTCGCAGCAAGGGCTTCGAAGGTTTTTCAGGAGATCCCGGGTCGCGCATGCTTATCTTTATCGAGGCTGATTCTTGCTTGCCCGGGAACTTGGAAGTGAAATTTTCATGGATAGATCTCCCCCGAAACAAAACGGACCGCCGTGTGGCGATCCGCTTTTTAAAATATAACAGATCCCGTATTTTATAAGTGTCAGAAGACGACAAACTTCTCAACATCACTGCTGAAGCCATCACTGACACGCAGCATGTAGATTCCTTTTGCCGGCAGATTATTCACTGTGACCCGGTATGCATCATCACCGGATTCCGAGATGGCTGAATATACAAGCTTACCTGTTGCATCCAGCACCTGCACTTCGAAATAGCCACCCTGAATATTAATGATGTCGGCGGAAACTGCATTTCCTGAATTGGAAATGTTGGCAATCGAAATCGGCTCGTTATTAGCTGCGAGCACAATATATCTTACACCAATCTCATTTCTGCTTCCATCAAAATCATACTGAACAAGTCTGTAATAATTGATGCCCGGTTGAACATCATAATCCTTGATTGCATAGCTGTTCAGAACGTTTGAATTACCATTGCCGGTAACAGTTCCGATTGGCTCAAAATGATTCATGTCGTTTACTGACCGCTCAATTACAAAATGGCTGCAGTTTGTTTCGCTGGCTGTTGACCACTCAATCATACCAGTTCCATTACTAAGATATGCATCGAATTTCAGCAGTTCAACAGGAAGCGTTCCGCTGTTGCTTTTGGCAATGGCAAAATCGCTGAAGCTGGTTAATGCTGTACGTTTTGCTGTCACCCAGTTTACAGGCGACGTTCCCATGCTCTGTGTTGAATTGAGGTGTGTTCCCTGCAATACCCAGTTTGAACCAGCATTCGGACGCTTAACAACCGTGTGGGCATCAGCAGTTGAGCCCGGATTCGTATGCAACCTCTCTGTA
>CAZJOL010000326.1:0-2737 GCA_964547605.1 uncultured Bacteroidaceae bacterium
GTGATCATTAAAGACGAATTTCTGCAGAAAATCACCGACACCCGTCATATTCCGACAATGCTGAATTACACCACACACGTGAAAGAAGGCAGCATGTTCAATACACCGCCGTGTCTCCCGATTTTCACTATCATGGAAACCATGAAATGGCTGAAAGAAATCGGTGGTCTGAAAGTGATGGAAAAAATGAATATCGAAAAAGCCGAAATTTTGTACAACGCCATCGACAGCAGCAAAATGTTTGTCGGAACAGCTGAAAAAGACAGCCGTTCACTCATGAACATCTGCTTTGTGATGAAAGAACAGTACAAAGACAAAGAAGAAGCGTTCCTCGAATTTGCAAAAACAAAAGGTCTGATCGGTCTCAAGGGACACCGCTCTGTTGGCGGATTCCGCGCATCGACCTACAATGCTCTTCCGAAAGAAAGCGTTGAATTCCTCGTTGAGTGCATGCACGAATTCGAAAAACAAAACGCATAATTAAATACAAAGAAGTCCCGCAGGAGATATTGATTCATTGGAATGAAGAGCTTCTGCGGGATTTTGCTTTAAAAAACATTTTTGATTTTTCTCAATAAAGTTTGATTTTACAGGTGCGGCAAACTTTATTTTATTAACCCGGGACACCTGATCAATAAAAACACAAAGTCATGACAAAAGTTCTGATAGCTACCGATAAACCTTTTGCTGCATCTGCAGTAAATGCCATCCGCAACGTAGTCGAAACCGCCGGTTTTGAGCTGAAGCTGCTCGAAAAATATACCGGGAAACAACAGCTGCTCGACGCAGTGGCCGATGTGGATGCAATGATTGTCCGCAGCGACATTGTCGATGCTGAAGTGATCGAACACGCAAAAAATCTGAAAATCGTTGTACGCGCCGGTGCCGGTTACGACAATCTGGATCTGGCTGCCTGCACCACCAAAGGTGTTGTTGCCATGAACACTCCGGGACAGAACAGCAATGCAGTTGCAGAGCTTGCCATGGGCATGATGCTCATGATTGTCCGCAACAAATATGATGGAACCAGCGGTACCGAAGTGAAAGACAAAACCCTCGGAATCCACGCCTATGGCTATGTTGGTAAAAATCTTGCCCGCATTGCAAAAGGATTCAACATGAAGATTATGGCCTTTGATCCATTCGTTGACAAGAGCGTGATGGAAATCGACGGCATCATTCCGGCTGCCAGTGTTGAAGAGCTGTACAAAAACTGTCAGTTCGTTTCACTGCATATTCCGGCCAACGACAAAACCAAAAAATCAATCAACAAAGCTTTGGTTTCATTGATGCCCAAAGGCGGTGTGCTTGTGAATACAGCCCGCAAGGAAGTAATCAACGAAGAAGAACTGCTTCAGCTGTTCGAAGAACGTCCTGACCTGCGCTATGTGAGCGACATTGCACCGGACAACGCTGCAGCTTTTGTTGAAAAATATGGACCGCGTGTTTTCTTCACTCCGAAAAAACTGGGTGCCCAGACATCGGAAGCCAACAACAACGCTGGCATTGCTGCTGCCGAACAGATTGTGAAGTTCATCAAGAACGGCGACAAAACATTCCAGGTAAACAAATAAAAAAATCCATATCAAATCCCCCCACAGTTATGGAAAACAAAGTGTTTAATTTTTTCCGCTTCGAAGACCTTCGTGTGTATCACAAGGCGCTTGAATACTCGCGTTGGGTTGATGAGCAGATGAAGATGGTTGAGTCAGGTGCTGTTGCTGAATACTATGCAAAAAGTTTTTCGAAAGCAGCCATGCATATTCCGGTAAACATTGCTGAAGGAAGCGGAAGAAACAAAAGTCAGTTCGTTTATTATCTCAAACTGGCCAAGAGCTGTGTGCGGGAATGTGTGGTATACACAACTGTCGGACTCAATGAAAATTATCTGAGTCAGGAAAAATATGAAGAATCGCGCTCTATACTCATCGAGATTTCGAAGATGGTGGGAGCGCTTATTTCTTCGTTGCAAAAAGGAAGACCAAAGGATGAAAACGATGAATTTGAAGAGCACAGCGACGAAAATTCATCAGTGACATCGGATGAGGAATTTGATTTATAAACTGAAATAAAACTCTGAAGAATGGCTACATTAAAGGCGTTTAAAGGACTCCGCCCCCCGAAAAACATTGCACATCAGGTTGCATCACGTCCGTACGACGTGCTCAATTCAAAAGAAGCCCGCATCGAAGCAGAAGGAAATGAGTATTCGCTGCTTCATATCATCAAGCCCGAAATCGATCTGGCTGAAGGCATTGATGAACACGATGAATCGGTGTACAACAAAGCGCAGGAAAACCTGAGCAAATACCGTAAAAACGGCTGGCTCGTGCAGGATGAAAAAGAATATCTCTACATCTATGCGCAGACCATGAATGGCAAAACGCAGTACGGCATTGTTGGCTGCGCCGGTGTTGATGATTATCTCAACAACGTGATCAAAAAACACGAACTTACCCGCAAGGACAAGGAAGAAGACCGCATGAAACATGTGCGCATTACCAATGCCAACATGGAACCTGTGTTTTTCTCCTATCCTGCTCACGCTGAACTCGACAGCATGATTATGAATTATGCAAAGTCGAATCCGGCTGAATACGATTTCACCGCTACCGACGGCGTCGGACACCATTTCTGGGTAATCCGCGACGAAGCCATGATTGCAAAAATCATTGGAATTTTCGAAACCATTCCTGCTGTGTATGTAGCCGATGGTCATCATCGTACTGCCGCAGCA
>CAZJOL010000327.1:0-2730 GCA_964547605.1 uncultured Bacteroidaceae bacterium
GCATCGACATGGCTTCAAGCAATTTGTTTTGAAGACCGGTGCCGATCTGCATCGGAGCAATGAATAACGCAGAGCTCTTGTAGTATTCGCGCGGATCATCGACCCAACCTGTGACAATGACATGATCCGAGGCAAGCATTCTGACGCGACCGTGTGGTTTTGCACCTGCTATTACCAGCTCTGCATCCGGTATGAGTTCAACAACTCCCGGCAAAACATGCTCGACAAAATACTCCATGGCGTTGATGTTGGGCGGATAAGACATGTTGCCTACAAACAGCATTTCATGCCTGATTTCGCAGTCCACCGGAGAATAATGTTTTGTGTCGACACCATTCGGAATGACATGCACTTTGGCTTCACTCACCGGAAGCTCAGTCTTGTCCTGATCCGTGATAATCAGTGTGTGATCGAACCATCCTGACACCATGGCCTCATATCGCATCAGCCGCTGGCCTTCGGATCTGAAAAACAATTTCTGCAATCCGGTTGCAGATGCGGCTCTGCGTTTCATGCCCAGAGACAAAGTATCCTGATAATCCAGAATCTTCACACAATCAAGCCCGCGTGCATACTGCGCTGTGCGCACAAGCTGACAGAATACGGCCTTCGGTTGCTGCTGCTGTGCAGCTTTACGTACCGCACGTCTGAGCCGGAAGTTGGTGAAATATGCGACCTGAAATGGTTTTCCAGTGAACAATGCGGCAATCGCATGAAAAATTACTGCAAAAAGATGAATACGAAAAAAATGATATTCCTTCGAAATCTCTCTGATCTTTCCCACAACATCATTGCTGTAACGCTCATCATACAAAGCAAAAAGCGTTATATCATAATACTCGCTCAAACCTTTCACGAAATAATACGACCTGAGTTTGTCGCCCTTTTCGAGCGGCCATGGGATCCTGGGCAATATCACAAATAATTTCGGACGGTTCATGATTTCATTTTTCGCTCTATCAGAGCAATCAGATTATTTGTTATCGTTTGCGGAGAATGATGCTGCCGGATAGTATTCATGCCTGCTTCAGCTATGCTGCGCATTTTTGCGGGATCGGCAATCGCCCTGCATATATCTGAAGTCATTTGTGGAGCATCGTTGCTTATAATAATGTCTTCACCGTTTTTCACCAGCAGTCCTTCACTCCCGACAGGTGTGGTAATAACAGGCACTCTAAGAGACAGGGCTTCGGCTATTTTAATGCGCACACCGCTTCCTGAAAACAAAGGCACAATCAGCGCATCGAGCGATGAGATAAAATCTTCGGCACTCTCAACTTCGCCTTCAACAAAAACATTCAGGGCTTTGTTGCTGACAAAACGCGAAGGCATATTGCGGCCAGCCATATGGAATTCCGCTTCGGGACATTTATGTACAACCTCAGGCCATACATGATTCAGAAACCAGTCGATTCCTTCGGAATTGGGCGCCCAGTCCATCGAACCGATATGTCCGAACCGTCCTTCAAAAGCTTTTTGTGACCGTTGGGCATTTTTAATTTCAATGGCAAAAGGGATGGTCGCTACATCGGCTTCAGGTGTCAGTTGTTTTATAGAATCCGCATCAATACTGCTTATTGCAGCAATGGCATCGGCCTGCAGAAAGCAATTTATTTCAAATCGTTTCAGTTGTTTTGCCAGAATCCGGAGATATTTCTTTTTCAGAATATTCCCTTCATTTGCTGAAACCCGTTCCCAGATCAGATGTTCAACATTGTGGGCTCTCAGAATAACCGGTCCGGAAAAATTCTTCCGGATCATTCCGAAATAAGGCATCATGAAAATGCTCTCGATCAGAACCGCATCAAAAGCCGATTTCTGCAGGAGCTGCTGTAACTGTGATGCAATTTTGCTGTTATAGAAACGGGAAATATGATGCGACCGGTTCAGACATAAATCGCGGAAAGCCGGCCAGATGTACACAGAAGTATCGAGAAATGAATGTGTGAAATGACTGATCTGCGTGGCCATTGCATCGTTCACGGTGAATTTTGGTGTGCTGAGTGTGAATGTGTGCACATGATGACCGGCATCCATTAATCCGTCGCGAATGGCTTTCATGGCCATCGGACCACCTTCGGAAGGCGGAAACGGGGACTTATGACAGACCTGCAGAATTCTCATTCCGACTTCTTTTTTATCCTGAAAAACCTATTGAACCTTTCAGATAGTTTCGCCCATGTATCGGTCTCCATCAGCGGGCTGTCAGTAGTGGTTTTAGTGGTGAGCCAGATTCCGAAAGGAAGCAGTATCATTGAAGAAAGCCACATGCCGAATACAGGTGACAATGCACCTTCCTTAACGCTCTTTTCGCCGGTAATGGAAATGACATAATAAAGTAGAAAAACAATGACAGATACCACGAGCGGCATACCCAGTCCGCCTTTGCGAATGATGGCACCCAGTGGTGCTCCGATAAAAAACAACAGCAGGCATGCAATTGAAAGCGTGAATTTTCGCTGTATTTCAACTTCGTGTTTAATCAGAATCTTTTTCTTGGCTTCCATTTCCTTGCTGTAATTGTCCACCATCATTGAGTTTGCACGCGCCATACCAATGGCTTCACCGACAGCGGTTTTGTATTGGGCTGGAGACAAATCGTTTCTGATTTTAGAAAAATCAGCAGCCAGTGAATCATTGCCGGCAAGCGGTTTGCGTTTCTGCAAAACAACGTAATTGTAATAATATCCCGAAGTACGGATCAGCTGCTTTGAAAACTCGCCCTGACGG
>CAZJOL010000328.1:0-2709 GCA_964547605.1 uncultured Bacteroidaceae bacterium
TGTTTCACTGGGGCTTGATTCCATCATGGGCCAAAGACAATTCCATGGCATCGCACATGATCAATGCACGCGTTGAAACGCTGAACGAAAAACCATCGTTCCGCAAACTTGCGCAGACCGCTCGCTGCCTCGTTCCCGCAACATCATGGTTCGAATGGATGCAGGACAAAAGCCGCCAGCCGTTTGCAATAAAACTGAAAAATGCAAAACTGTTTGCCCTGGCCGGTCTCTGGGACACCTGGATTGATGCGGCCGGACAAAAGGTGAACACGTTTACCATCATCACAACGAATGCAGCACCAGACATCCGCCACATACACGAACGCATGCCGCTTGTTGTACCCAAAGAACTGCAGCAGGACTGGCTTACAAACAAAGCTGATGCAGCCACCATCGCCGCGAAATCAGGTCAGCTTGAATTTGATTTTTTTCCGGTTTCATCCCGGGTGAACAATCCGAAAAATGATGATGAGAGCTTGCTTGATGAGTTCCGTGAGACGCTGTTATGACTCCGACATTCTATCGTCTGGCTACTGCCAGACATGGAATCGTCGGGTCAATTAAACTATTATTTTACCATCACTTTCCTCAGATCCTGAAAAAATTCCGGATATGATTTGCTCACTGCATCTGAATTACTGATACGGATTTCTGAGTCAGCCAGTGTGCCGGCAATGGCCGCACACATCGCAATACGATGATCGTTGAAACTCCCGACTTCGCCACCTGTCAGTTTTCCTGTGCCATAGATGTGAAGCTCGTTTCCATGTGGTTCCATTTTCAATCCGAGTTTCGAAAAAACCGCCAGAAGCGATTTGAAACGATTCGACTCCTTGTGAATCAGTCGCTGGGTGCCGGTAAGAACAGACCTGCCATTTGCTGCAGCAGCCAGTACAACTACCGGAGGAAACAAATCCGGACAATCGGTCAGGTCAGCATTGAATGGCTTTGCTTCGTTTT
Source organism: uncultured Bacteroidaceae bacterium (assembly GCA_964547605.1). Taxonomy (GTDB): domain Bacteria; phylum Bacteroidota; class Bacteroidia; order Bacteroidales; family DTU049; genus GWF2-43-63. Next base: position 961 of record CAZJOL010000328.1, read on the forward strand.
TACTGACGCTGATAAAATTACTGAGCACATTCACATGAGCTCCGAAATCAACCAGGATTTCACGGATTTTCACGTCGGCCTGCAGTGAATTCTGATTCAGCCCTGTCATTTCAATTTTACCGGACACAGCTGCGCCTGCAAGAAAATTGGCAGCGGCACTCCAGTCGCCTTCAATGGCGTATTCCTGTCCCTGATACTGCTGACAGCCTTTGATATAGAACTGACAGAAGTTGTTGTTTTCAACAGCCACCCCAAACTGTCTCATAATATTTAAAGTCATGGCAACATATGGACGGCTTACCAGATTGCGCACCGAAATTTCTGTATCATGCTCCATCATAGGAGCTGCAATCAGCAATCCCGAAAGCATGTGTGAGCTGAATGATCCATCCAGTTCAATTTTATTTCTGGCAATCGGTCCGCAAACAGTAAGCGGTAATGCGCCATCGGAAGTTTTTACCTGCACACCGCAATGAAGAAGTGCTTCAACCAGTGGTTCTACAGGCCGCTCCAGAAGTGAGTTTTTGCCAGTTACCTGAATCGCCCTTCCATACAATGCAGCAATAAATGAAAACATTCGCAGGCTGAGTCCTGATTCATCGGCATCCAACAAAATATCTGCTGAAAAATCAGGTTTACCGGGCATTATATGCATGCGGCCTCCGCCACGTACCGTTGCTCCGAGTTTTGTAATAATATTCTGCGCAGCAATGGCATCGGCCGAAGCATTGTAGTTGCGGATAAAAGTCGGTCCGTTGGCAAGACTTGCAATAGCAAGCGCCCGCTGCAGATAGCTCTTCGACGCTACAGCCTGCAACACGCCTTCAATCCTGTATGGATGAACAACTTCATTCATTGAATTCTCCTTTCTTGTCCAATATTTCGCCAAAAGCGAGCATGTCAGAATACGAAAACTGGCCTGGGGCGGTGCTTTCGGCACCATCGGGATGCGCGTAGGAAATTCCAATTCCCCACTTCATGGCCGTTATGCGTGTTTCGCAACATTCTTCACCCAGACAAAACGCTGTAATATTTTTAAAATTGCGATATACATACAGAATAACGCCGGCATCTTCCATATCGTTTCCCATGCAAACCATTTTTATTGCATCGGGATCGGCTTCGGATATTTCATTTCGTTTCTTCATCAGAAACTCCCTGTCGGGTGTCTTTTCAAAATCATGCCACGAAAACATCATTTTGAAGCCCGCTTCGCGTGCTGTTTTCAGCAGTTTCTGCACCCGCATGTCCTGAATAATTTTAAAATCAAAATCAATAAAACGGATTTTACCAGTCAGGGATGCATTAAACAATTCTGCATAATTTTTCTTCTCAAAAAACGGCTCTCTGACAGCGATAATCCATTCATATCCGGAATCAACCAAATCCGAAATTTCCTTTTCATTCATCTCAATCCGATCGAGACGCAACTCGGCAAACGGAGCATCGCCTAGCTGTTGCAGACACTCGCTGAAAGTCCTTCCGGATAATGAAAGGCAAATCCGCCGGCGATATGAATTTTCCGGAACAAATCTCATGTCTCAAAAGTACATAATTTATTTTTGAACTGCAATATGAACATGTCTCTCATTTTTTAATAATACTTCGGGCTACTGAGTTTATAAAGGTGCATTTAATGGCAATCTAGCCGAACTCAATGGCGTAATTGATATTTGTAGCCGGCAACATTCAGGCAATCGAGTAGGAGGAAAATAAAACAGGGTTAAAACTGTTTTATTTTCCGACCTC
>CAZJOL010000329.1:0-2690 GCA_964547605.1 uncultured Bacteroidaceae bacterium
TTCAGAATGGATTCGAGTTTCTTACCATGTTCGACAATGTCAATGGCGCCCAGTTTTTTCGATGTACTTGTTTTCTTTGCCATGGCCATTCCTACAGATTGGTTTTGTTTATTTTTCGTTCCGAACAGGTGTAGAGCACTCTCCGGAGTTCGTACATTTCATCTTCGGTTTCGGCTTCGCGATTGACGACAATGTCTGTTGTTTCAAGCTTCACTTCGCCTCCCCAAAGGAAACACAAACCGTTCAGCACTTCGGGAATGAAATCCTGCACCAGCTGTTTGCCCTCGAATTTATGCACCAGATAAAGACTTTCCGAAGTGGTTTTGTTTTCATCGGCCATCACCACCGGCGGATGATACAGACTGTCGATGAGCATCTTTTTATAATCTTCCGCTTTGCGGCTTTTCACGTAGTATTCAATGGTTCCTTCTTCCGGATTCGGACGTTTGCCCACCACAAACAAATCATGTTTGTCAACAAATTCCTGCGTGACAAATGTGTTGATGAGCATGAAATCGCTGAAGTTTTCACGCAGCGAAAAAATGGCTTTCTGTCCGTTACCGGTTTTCAGATTGAAATTTCGTTTGTCATCGGCCAATAATAATTTCTGATATTCACGCGTCATCTTGCCTTTCTCAGCCAGTTCCTCCACATATTCAATCAGTCGCAGACCAATGGCGTACGGATTCAGTCCCACACGGCTGAGCGATGTTACGCCTGCATTGAGCACACCATAACCGACTTCGTGACCCTGAATACGGTCATCGCCGCGGAAAAGCTTATCGTGCCAATAGCTGGCCCAGCCTTCGTTCATGATTTTGGAACGGATCTGCGGCGCAAAATACTGAGCGGTATTCCGCACAATGGTCAGTACGGCTTTCATCCAGTTGTTGCCATCCTGTTTCAGAAACGGGCTGTTGTCGCGGATAAATTCCAGCAGGTCTGAAGCCGGCTCTGCAGGCTGATATGCCTTGAACGAACTTTCAAATTCGGGATATTTGATTTTTATTTCAGCAAAAAAAGCTTTCAGCCCCAGTTCGCCCTGCTGCTCTGTCAGCTCGTTGTAGCGCTCCTGCTCCTTGAAAATGGAAAGTTCCTGCGCTTTCAGAACCACCGGCAGAAAATGATTGAAATAGTATGATACCATCGGCTCCGGATCCATGGCTGAGGGATAATCCATGCGCGTGAGTGTCTGAAAATATCCGGTGATATTATCGATGCTGCGCGCAAATTCAATGATGTAATCGGTCCAGCGGCCATAGCGACTTCGGTATGATTCAATCAGTCGCTTGTCGCTGAGCGCCACACCAACAAAATCGTCATTCCATGTATGTTGAAAAAGCCGGTTGTGCCTGAAAAAATCGATATGAGCCAGCACATGATAAAATATCATGATGTTCATCCAGTCCGGATTGTTGTCGTTGTAATACGAAATGGCCGGACGGCTGTTGATCACGGTTTCATAAGGGTTTGACGGATACAGTTTGTACTTCCCGTATTCCTTGAGTACTTCAATATCATGCACCCAGAAATCGTACAAAGTAGGAATCATCACTTTCGGAGAAAGGTCAAGCAGATCCTTGTTGGTGACAATATATTCGAGCGTTTCGTTGCCGAATTCAAGACCGTGCTGCTGAGCCCTGATCTTGCATTGCTCCATGATGCCCTTGGTATGTTGGTCTAACAGATACATGATCGCTCCTTTATTCGCTTACCAGTTTTTTGATTGACTCAATAATTCTCGTTTCATCTGCAGTATCAGCATTGAAGCCATCAATGCGGAATTCCTTCCTCCGTTTTTCGGCAATGCCCGATTGCGCAATGTTTTTTTCAACGGTGGTTTCGTTTTCGCCGGTCCATGAATTCTTGGAAACAGTAATACCGATGCGGCTTACAACAGGCAGCAGTTTCTGCAGTTCTTCGTTCAGCTCCTTGCCATCGCTGTCCCAGTCATCGCCATCTGTGCCGTAGAAAACATAAATGTTGTAATCGCGCGCCAGATTCTCGGCCTGAATGATTTTGTTGACCAGCGCAAATGCAGGCGCCACGCGGGTTCCACCAGCCACCTGCAACTGGTAGTATTGCTGGAAATTATCCACTTCCTTTGCTTCGGTATCATGCACTATGAATCGGCTGATCACGTTGTTGCTGAATTGATACATCAGCCAGCTGTAGATGAACAGATGCTGCGTCGCAATGGCTTCGGTCGGTTTTCCCTGCATCGATCCGCTGTAATCGCGCACAAAAAACACAACTGCCTGATTCTCGAAATCCTTTTCGGCCGACATGATGCGGTACACAAGATCGTCAGGGCCGATCACCAGCTTGCTCGTATCGACCGGTTCGCCGGGCTTCACATTGCCAAGCTGGATGTTGGTTTCAACAATCCGTTTGATGGTGGCTTTCTTCTCGAGCAGCTGACCAAATCCACGGTTACGGTCGGTCAGGTCGTAAGTGATTTTTGAAAGACTTCGTTTGGTCCCTTTGGGTTTGATGTTGGGCAGCTGAAATTTTTCTGTCAGAATTTTACCAAGGTCATACACGTCGCTGCCTTCCTCGTGATCACCGCCTTCGCCCTGTCCGGCTCCCTGCCCTTCTCCTTCGCCTTCCTGGGGTTGTGCTTTTTGTTTGCCAATCACATCGCCTTCTTCCCCTTCGCCCGAACCACCGGTGGATTCTTCGTCGGTCAC
>CAZJOL010000330.1:0-2687 GCA_964547605.1 uncultured Bacteroidaceae bacterium
CCTTCTGATGAAGACAATTCTATCATTTATATTTTCTCTCGCTGTTGTTTTTACGGTATCCGCTCAAAAAGGAATCGGGCTTGAAGGACGGATTTTTTCTTCAGACAACCATACACCTGTAGCTGGTCAGAAAGTCTTTGTCGTTTTTGAATCTTCAGCACAGCCATATGTGCAAAACCTCAACAACATGATCCATACAGCCGCCGACGGATCATTCTCCTTTTATGCACCAAATATTCCATCGTCCATCATACCGCTTGATGTAATGGTTTATACGTATGACTGCGATTTTCAGAGAAAGGGGTATCTGCTTACATATAATCAGAATAATGTCTGGGGCGAAGATATTGATATTTCAATCTGCATGGGCCCGATCAATATGCCGGCTCATCCTTTACAACTGGCGCCATTCGACAATTCCTGCCCGGCCTATTTCAAAGCTCAGGTAAACGATAGTCTTAAACGCAAGTATTTACTGGAGGAATATACCTGGACAGTAAACAATAATGTGGTGGGACACGATCAGGCGTACACGGCGCTGCTGTTGGAACCCACCAGTAATATAAAGGTTACACAAATTTTCACCGACTCCATTACAGGCTTTGTATTTGATTCAATTCAAATCAATAAGGCCGTGAATCTGCCTCCTTCCGATTTTCATATTGTTGGTGGCACCGTGTTTTCGGGAAGCTATCCTACAACCACCGGTGACGCCGTACTGCTTGGCCGGAGCAACAATAACTATTTCAGCATTGATACCTGTCATTATTCTCAGTACGGATATTTCTATTTCGCTTCGGTACCGCGCTGCAACTACACTGTACGCATCACCGAGGCCGACAACAGTATGACGAGTTTTGCCATTCCAACCTATCTTGGTTCCGGAATCCGATGGGAAGCGGCAGATTTCATCAGCCCGTGTGATGACTATTTCAACGCCAATATTACATTGACCGGGCAGCTTTCCAATTCAGGCATCTGCGATATAAGCGGCTATGTGATTGCCCCGGATCCATCGGGATATGATGCATTGCTGTACACGGACAATATGACACCATTTTCCTTTCGCCATTGCGGTACAGATGGTTATTTTCATTTCACCGGAATTCCATTTGGAAACTATTTTGTGGTCAGTGAAAAATTCGGTGTTGCCTCGGTTTCGCAATCTGTATCCCTGTCCATGTCGAACCCGACAGCGTACGTTGCTTTGAACACCATTACTCAGCTTGAAGAATCAGAAACGTCTGAATTTTCCGTGTTCCCAAATCCCGCCGAAGATTTTCTGAAACTGTCAGCTGCACCGGAGAGTGAAATTCACATACTCACCATTGACGGGAAAGAAGTGATGACAGTTACTTCAACAGATGGAATGATTGATGTCAGACAGCTGAGTGCCGGCATGTATTTTCTGCAAACCAGTCTGGACGGGCAACCTGTGACAATCCAATTCGTGGTATCCAGATAACAAAAAAGCTCCGTTTCCGGAGCCTGATATTTTCGAATTTCTTTTCTCTTAATCTTCTTTCAGTACCTCGTAGTGACGGAACTGGGTGATGCGGGCATAATCGATTTTGATATGATAAATGGCAGGCTCCCAGGTGCTGATATCGATTGTGACTGGATTTTTTGTCACACCGTATTCATTAATCTTTATATCCTCATAGGTTTTATAGATCAGCAAATCAAATTTCACTGCCTTGGGATCATCAATTTCAATTGTCAGAGTCTTGCCATCTGATGAAATCTGAATGTCATCGACTACCTGTTCCTGCGAGTAAGCAGTACCGGCAACAAACAGCATTACGATAAAAATGAAATTCCGTATCATGTTTAAATGTTTTTCACAGGCAAATATACAAAAATTGCTCAAACTGAACTTTTTGGAAAACAGGAAGCGAAAACCAGAATCTACTCTGCAAGGACAAGAATTTTATTTTTCTGGACCTCAACAATTCCGCCATTGACATCCACTGATTCCTCTTTGCCTTCAGCCGTGCGGAAACGAATGCTGCCGGCAGCAATGGTGGCAATCATCGGAGCATGGTTGTTCAACACCTGAAACGAGCCTTCCGTTCCGGGGAACTGAGCCATGCTGACTTCGCCCGCGTAGAGCTGCTTTTCAGGACTGACAATTTCGATGCGCATAGGGCAGATTATTTCGATTGTTCAAGCAGTTTGCGGCCTTTTTCAATGGCTTCTTCAATTGTTCCCACCAGGTTGAATGCGGCTTCGGGGTATTCGTCAACTTCACCGTCCAGAATCATTTTGAATCCCTTGATGGTATCCTCAATGTTTACAAAAACGCCCGGTATGCCGGTAAACTGTGTTGCAACATAGAACGGCTGAGAGAGGAAGCGCTGAACACGACGTGCGCGGTGCACCACGAGTTTGTCTTCTTCTGAAAGTTCATCCATACCAAGAATGGCAATGATATCCTGAAGTTCCTTGAGACGCTGCAGAATGTTTTTCACGCGCTGGGCAGTATTGTAATGGTCTTCGCCAACGATGTTCGGGTCAAGGATACGTGAGGTTGAATCGAGCGGATCCACAGCCGGATAAATGCCAAGCTCAGAAATCTTTCGGTTAAGAACCGTGGTGGCATCGAGGTGGGCAAAGGTGGTAGCCGGAGCCGGATCGGTAAGGTCATCGGCCGGTACATACACAGCCTGCACCGAAGTGATGGAGCC
>CAZJOL010000331.1:0-1505 GCA_964547605.1 uncultured Bacteroidaceae bacterium
TTCGACGGAGTTTACCCCGCTGTTCGTGCTTCGACTCCGCTCAGCATGACAGCGGTAGGGCTCACCTTGCAGCGGCTTTTGTGACATTTTTATAGGGTGCAAAACGCGCTTTACACCCTATAACGATAGCTATCGTTAAAAAAATGAAATAGGGCAAACATAATATTCCATCGTCCGATGGCGACGAAGGAGTCAAAGGATATGGAATCGTTATGTTTGCAGCAAAACCGACGATTCCATATTCTGCGATTCTCTCCGAACGATGGAATATCGGGTTTGCTGCTTCTGTGCTTTGAAAAATAGTTATGCTTAGCCTATCCAAACAAAGCATTCACATTATTCAGCGAAAAGCTAAACAACTCTGCGTCGTTAACCTGCACCTGCTTGCCGCTGCCCATCTGCTTAAGCGTGACAATGCCGGCTGCTTTTTCATCGGGGCCCTGAATGAGCGTATATGGAAATGCATATGCATCGGCGTAGGAAAATTGTTTTTTCATTTTGGCCGCTTCGGGATACACCACGCATGCAATGCCGTTTTCGCGAAGTTTCTTCGCCATTTTCATCAGGCCTGCCGCACTGTCTTCGCTGAAATTAATCAGCAGAATATCGGCTGTGCGACTGATGTTTTCGGGGAACAGATTCAACTCCATCATCACGTCATAAATGCGGTCGGCGCCAAACGAAACGCCTACGCCCGAAACACCCGGCAAGCCGAAAATGCCCGTCAGATCATCGTAGCGGCCACCTCCGCAAATGCTGCCCATGGCTACATCGCAGGCCGACACTTCGAAAATGGCACCTGTATAATAACTTAGTCCGCGCGCCAGACTGACATCGAATTTCACCTGCGACTTGAGTTCAAGCGCATCGATAAAACCAAGCAGTTCCTCCATTTCAGCAATTCCTTTCATGCCAGCTTCGGAAACAAGATATTTCTTCAACTGCGTCAACATGGCTTCATTGCTGTTGACCGGCTGCATGATGTCCATGAGTTTCTGCGGAACATCGGTCGGAAAGCCGCGCTCAATCAGCTCTTTGCCGACACCTTCCCATCCGGTTTTATCAAGCTTGTCTAGCGAAACCGTGAATTCAACAAAGCGTTCACTCACACCCAGTGCGTCGGCAATGCCCTGCAGAATTTTGCGGTTGTTGATTTTCAACATTACGTTTACGCCCAGTTTCTGAAACGCCGAATCAAGAATGTCCATCAGACCGGCTTCTTCCATCTGGCTGCGGGTGCCGATGACATCCACGTCGCACTGATAGAATTCGCGGTAACGTCCTTTCTGTGGCCGATCGGCGCGCCACACCGGCTGCATCTGATAGCGGCGGAAAGGAAACGAAATTTCGTTCTGATTCATCACAACAAAGCGTGCAAACGGCACGGTGAGGTCGTAGCGCAAACCTTTTTCTGAAATATGTTTAATGACTTCGCTGCTGGTATGTTCTTTTTCGGCCGGAACCGAATTCATGAAATCGCCTGAATTGAGTACGCGGAAAATGAG
>CAZJOL010000331.1:1605-2666 GCA_964547605.1 uncultured Bacteroidaceae bacterium
CACGAAGACACAAAATTAGAACACTGAATCATGAACAAGGAATGATGAAGTAAGAAGTAAATTTGAAGTAAATATCCTTCATGATTCTCACTTCCTTGTTCGCTGTTCGGTGTTCATAGGGCGCCGGGATCTCCCGGAAAACCTCCGACATGTCGCGTTTCACGCGAAGCACTTCCTCTCTTTTGTCCGCAGATTGAACAGATTTGCGCAGATTAAATCATGAAAATTCCTCAGCGGCCATTTCAATTTTCGCAAATGCGAATCACCCTTCACCTGCGGCGAAGAATGATTCAGTGGGGTGCGCAAATAAATGGCCACAAGGACACAAAGACACAAAAAAATTTCGTGACCTGGTGCCTTGGTGGCTATATCACAATTTTCTCAATCTCTCAAAACATTGAAACGCTGCGCCGGATGCCCGTTTACGAACAGCAGGTACAAACCGTTTGAGAAATTGCTGATGTCAATCCGGTTTTCATTCGATTGCAAAACACCGGTTTTTACAACTTTACCGGATGCATCGAAAATCGTATACGCCTGTTCTGACAACGATTGGCTTGAACTTATGGTGATAAAATCTGCTGCGGGATTTGGATAAACAGATACATTTAATGCATTTGAAATTTCTTCAACACCAACCATCGTAAACAGCGACTGAATTTCAGTAGTATCCAAAGCTCTGTTCCAGAAACCAAGGTCGTCAATTTTACCTTTCATATATTTTGAGGAACCTGTTCCAGTGTGTTTTCCAATATTGAAGCCAGTGTTGTTTAATGGCCAGAGTGTACCACCAACATCTACAATTGAATATAGATCATTGTATTTAGTACCATTAATATAAAATCTTGGTCCAACAACATATTCAAATGTAACAGTTATATTAATCCAAGTATTGATACTTGTATATGCGCTATCTGACTGATAATACCAAGCACCATCTGAACCAACTCTCAATCCTTCACTATAAGTACTATAAATACTTAACTTAGCCTTATCGTTGCTTCCAATTTCTCCAAGTCCAACAATATAGCTTTTTGAAATATCTTCGATATAAACCCAGG
>CAZJOL010000332.1:0-2653 GCA_964547605.1 uncultured Bacteroidaceae bacterium
TGATTATCTCATCATTTTCCCCGTAAAAAGTTGCATTTATTACTTGAACTTAGGAGATAATACGTGTCGCCATTGTATTTTTTTAATTTACCTACAATGTGCATCACATGATCAACCGTGGTTTCATGAGTGTCAAACATCCGCTGCCGGATGGCTGTTGTGTCGTCGCCTGGTTTTAGTTGAAGGATGGCCATACCTGATTCGGCATTGAAAGTTTTTTCACTCACATCGCCATCCCAGACTACGCTGTATCCTTTCAGCAATGCGCTGTCGCAAATCATTTCAAACACGTCGGGAGGAACATTGTAATACTCTTCCATCGCCCAGTTGAAGCGGTCTTCGAGTACAAACCAGGTGTAATAAGGATGGTGCTTATATGAAGTGATGGTAATATAATTGTCCGGATCGAAATCCATGGAGTCTCTGAAATCCGCTGCAGAACATGCTTTTCCGTTGTATCGAATATTTTCGGGTGGCGTACCGAGATGAACAGAAATAATGGAATCGACCACCAATGGCCAGTTTCCGGGCAGGGTAGGGAATTTCAGATGCGCAATTTGCCGCATATATCTGATCAAAGCAGAATCCAGCAATGCGTGATTGTGACCGCCTGAGCCATTTGTGTAGCCTCCATAGGCATTTTCAGGCATCAATCCATAATGCCGCACAACATTCATCACATCGTGCATCTGACCGCCGGGTGTAAAAAAGTTGTTTCCCTGCATACGCACATGCATGGCGGTTTTGGCCTGCAGTGCGTGATAGGCAAAGAACATTTCGGAAAGATCCGGATTGTTTTTCCCTTCGTGCATGAGCTCACTCTCAATAAATGATGTCGTTGCAAAACTCCAGCAGGTGCTGCTCATCTGCTGGTCTTTGATTGGCGTGTGCGGAATCAGGGCTATGGTATCATACAGATTCTGCGACAGTACTGATGCAGGCATTATAGAAAAAAATGCGATTATGCAATAATGCCATAATCGTAATGACCCGGATTTGATTTGCTTAAACTTTCGCATATTCATGAAAGGGAATTTGGAACTGGAATTCAATGTAAACAAAAGCTGAAACAATGTGCGCAGGTTTCGCCCTAAATGTTGCGTTACCCGCAAATATATAGATTTTTCTTTTTTAAATCGGATTATGCATGGCTGTTCGATAGTTTTTAATATTTTTGCATAAAACAGTTTTAAAATGCATCGGTTTCCTCTTATTATTTTAATGGTTTTGTTGTCAGCTTCTTTGTCTGCGCAGGACTTCAACCGTTATCAGCCCATCCGTTGCAGCGGCGAATTGCCTGTGGAATTTTACAGCGATGAATTGCTTGTGACAACGGCCGATGTCGGCAGTATCAATCCCAATGCGAGCTACAAGGATATCAAAAGCAAAAAGGACTTTATTAAATATTCGGATTTCTATTTGCGTTATCTGCTTCGCAGTGGTGATCTGATGTTTGGCGATCCGCTCACAAACTACGTGAACAAAGTCGCTGATATTTTGTTGAAAAACAATCCTGAATTGCGCGAAAAATTCAGATTCTATGTTTCCAGATACCCCGAAGTCAACGCTGCATGTTTGCCCAACGGAATCGTCATTGTGAACATCGGTTTGCTGGCTCAGCTTGAGAATGAGGCTCAGCTTGCCTTTGTACTTGCACATGAAATTGTGCATTACATAAAGAAACATGGTATTGATGCCTATGTCGAGCAAAACCGCATGCGACGCAGTGTAGGCGAGTACCGCAATATCAGAAAGTCGGACCGGTTGTTTGCCATGCTTCAGTATCAGAAGGACCTTGAATTTGTTTCCGATGAAGCGGGTTTCCGCGATTATTTTGCAGCAACCGGCTACAAGCTTTCTGCTGCCGAATCGGTATGCGATGTGTTGTTGTACAGCGATTTTCCGGTTGACGAAATTCCTGTTTCACGCAGCATGTTCGAAGATGAATGGTTCCGTATCCCTGATAAATGCTGGCTCGACACGGTTGGTCTTATTACTGCCGTGGAGGATTTCGACGATGAAAAACTGACGCACCCCAATATCAAGAAGCGCCGCGAACGGCTCAACAACCTGCTTTCAGAATTTTCTGATGATGGAAGCTTTTTTATTTTGCCTCAGGAGGAGTTTATAAACATGAGGGAAATTGCGCGTTACGAGCTTGTTCAGTTGTATCTGACCGACCGTAAATACGTGGATGCTTTGTACCTGATACATGTTCTGCAGCAGAAGCATCCGGAAAGCGTATATCTCAACAGTGCGAAAGCCAAATCGTATTATGGGCTGATGCGCCTGAAAAACGAGAAAAGCAAATCGACGGCTGTCCGGTCCTCGACCAAGATAAAAGGTGAGAGCCAGCGCATGTTTCACATGTTCAAGAATTTGTCGAACAAAGAAATGGTGATTGTGTGTGTGCGCGAAATCTGGAAGGCGCATCTGCTCAATCCTTCCGACAAAGGAATTACGGATATGGCTGCAGCAACAATGAAAGACCTACTTAACAACTGCAAAATCGAAGACAATTATTTCAAATTCGCTGCACCTGAGCCGCAGGATACTGCTGCGCAACCGGTCACTCTCGACTCGACCGCTTCGAAATACGACAAGATAAAACAGAATCAGAAAAAGGCATTGCAGCAGGACAATTTCACGTATG
>CAZJOL010000333.1:0-2651 GCA_964547605.1 uncultured Bacteroidaceae bacterium
CAATCAATACCGCATAAATCCGGATAGTTTTATAATTTTACAAACCATCGATCATGAAATGGAAAACATCACACGCAAGACACTGATCTACAAAAGCGGACTAGGCATTCCTGCCATCAATCATGTGCGCGGATGCAGCCATGGGTGCCGGTATCCGTGTTATGCATACATGATTGCGCATTCACATCAACAGATAAAATCGTATGATGAATGGTGTAAGCCGCAGCTGGTTTCAAATGCTGCAGAATTGCTCTCAAAAGAGCTTTCACGCAAACGGGTGCTTCCTGATCGCATTCATCTTTGTCTGAGCACCGATCCCTTTATGTACGGGTATCCTGAAGTGACAGAAATGACATTGAAACTGATCCGGATAATGAATTCATGCGGTGTTCATGCATCAGTGCTTACCAAAGGAATACTACCTGATGAACTGGCAGATGAAAAAAAATACAGTAATAAAAACACGTACGGCATCAGTCTCATATCGCTGAACGAAGATTTCAGAAAGCGATGGGAGCCCGGAGCAGCGCCATATTCCGAAAGGATTGCAGCTTTAAAAAATCTGAGCGAAAATGGTTTGACAACACTTGTTCACATGGAGCCTTACCCAACGCCAAACATTATTCAACAGGCTCTCACCAATATACTTGAATCGGTTTCTTTTGCCGATACCATCCAGTTTGGCGGCTGGAACTACAATAATCTTCCAAAACAATTTCCGGAGTTCGAAAAATTCTACACATCACAGGCAGCAATTGTGATGCGGTTTTGCAAGGAACACGACATTCACTGCGAAACATTTTAACTGATCCAGTCAATTACTTCAAAGAGCAAAGTCCCATCAATTAAAAATCTTCTGCCGCCATCGCCGCACAGCGGACCGCAATTATATGTCCAGGTCTGTACCGTAATACTTTTAACAGGACCGTATTTCTTTTTATCGTAAATCATGCATTTCCCTTGCTGCAGCAGATCGGCCATCCTGTATTTCAATCTGAGTACCAGACTGCTCTTCTCCGCAATCTGTGCGGCATCAATCACTTTTGCACTGATGGCGGCCTTATCAACAAGTTCCAGCAATTTTTCATCGCCCGGAATGCCTGGATTATTACTGATCCATTCAGACAGATTCGTCCTGAATTGCGTGAAAGAAGCAGATATCACATAACTGTCATTTCTGAATAAAACAACCGAAACCGGATCATCAATCACCTGCAGCAATGATACAACCGTATCGCTCCGGACCTCGCCTTCACGCACCTTATCTTGTGCCGAAGCGCATACGGCCAGCAATAAAACCATTATGACCAAAACAGCTTGTTTACCTATGCTCATAGCAAATAATTTTAAGCGCTGTGCGAAGTTAGTAGCGCTATGCGAAGTTTAAACTTCGCACAGCGGAGTATTTACTGACCGCACCAGCGCTTCACATCATCCAGTGTTGGCATGGCAATTTCCAGTTTCAGTTTTTTGCGCATTCCGCCCAGATCATTGAACATTTTATTGGGATTGGCATTCTTCAAATCCTCCACTGAATTGATGTTCATTTTAATCAGCACAGGAGCCCAGTCAGCATGAACACCAGCTTCAATCAATTGTTCGGGTGTGAATACCTCTTTCTTTTTTTCCGGACGCATCTGTGGGAAAAACAATACATCCTGAATCGAAGGACTGTTGGTCATAATCATGGCCAACCGGTCAATGCCTATTCCAAGACCGGCTGTAGGAGGCATTCCCAGTTCAATAGCGCTTAAGAAATCTTCGTCAAGCATCATGGCTTCTTCATCGCCGCGCTTGCCAAGTTCCAGTTGTTCTTCGAAACGCCTGCGCTGATCAATCGGATCATTGAGTTCGCTGTAAGCATTGCAGATTTCCTTTCCGTTTACGATAGCTTCGAAACGCTCAACCAGTCCGGGTTTGCTGCGGTGTTTCTTTGCCAGCGGCGACATTTCAACCGGATAATCCATGATGAAAGTTGGCTGCATCAGCTTGCCTTCGCAGGTTTCACCAAAAATCTCATCTATCAGTTTTCCTTTTCCCATCGAAGGATCTGTCTGAATATTCAGTTTGCATGCGGTTTCGCGCAAAGCAGCCTCATCCATCTCAGAAATATCGATGCCGGTGTATTCATGAATGGCTTCGAACATCGTGAGCCGCTTCCATGGGCGTTTGAAATTGATTTCATTGTCTCCGACTTTTACAATGGTAGAACCTGTGAGATCAAGGGCGATTTTTTCAACCATTTCCTCCACCAGTTCGGCCATCCAGTTGTAATCCTTATACGCCACATAGAGCTCCATCTGCGTGAATTCAGGATTATGGAAACGGTCCATCCCTTCGTTGCGGAAGTCTTTTGCGAATTCAAAAACACCGTCAAAACCGCCTACAATCAGACGTTTCAGATACAACTCGTCAGCGATGCGCAGATACAAAGTTGTCTGATGGGTATTGTGAAAAGTCTTGAAAGGCCTTGCTGCTGCGCCTCCGTAAATGGGTTGCAGAATCGGCGTTTCAACTTCGAGATATCCTTTTGCTGTGAGAAATTCACGCATTGAATTGGTGAGCATCGAGCGCTTTACAAAAGTATCGCGCACCTGCGGATTGACGATCAGATCAAGCGAGCGGTTGCGGTAGCGCTGTTCCGGATCGGT
>CAZJOL010000334.1:0-2650 GCA_964547605.1 uncultured Bacteroidaceae bacterium
AGGTTTTTGTGTCGCGATGAATTTCATCGAGATAAAATTGCCGCTCCTTTTTAATCTTGTGGAGCTCGCTGCGCAGCGATTGCTGATGGATGAAATTGTTCTGGTCAAAAAATCCGACCCACACCACAAAAACGATGGTGGCGATGAAATATTTATTTTTAATGACTGACCAGATATTTTTCTTCATGACATTGCAAAAATAAAAAAACTGTCCGGACAAATGGTCGAGCGAACAGTTTTTTATTAAACAATGGAAGTTGATATCCTTATTTCAGGATGGTAACCCAGTTGTGTTTATCTTCTTCGTCACCATACTGAATTCCTGAAAGCTTCTGATAGAGCGCTGTACTCCATTTTCCGGCTTTGCCGTCCTTGCAGAATTCGTATTTGGTGCCGGTTTCCAGATCTTCAATTAAACCGATGGGTGAAATGACAGCGGCAGTACCGCAGGCACCCACTTCTTCGAATGTGCTGAGCTCTTCGAGCGGAATGGGGCGTTTTTCAACTTTCAGTCCCAGGTCTTCGGCCAGCACCTGCAGGCTTTTGTTTGTAATGGAAGGCAGAATTGATGTGCTGCTTGGAGTGATGTATGTGTTGTTCTTAATTCCAAAGAAATTGGCGGCGCCGATTTCATCAATGAATCTTTTTTCTTTGCAGTCGAGATACATGGGTGAACCGTAGCCGGCTTTGTGTGCTTTCATAACACCGGTGAGACTGGCTGCGTAGTTCCCGCCCACTTTGATGGTGCCGGTTCCCAGCGGAGCAGCACGATCACTGTCTTTAATAATCGCAATTTTTACAGGATTGAATCCTTCTTTAAAATAAGGACCTACCGGGGTTACAAAAATAATGAACATGTATTCGCTCGCCGGTTTTACGCCAACTTCGGCACCTGAGCCAAAAAGCAGCGGCCTGATGTAGAGCGAAGCACCGGTTCCGTAGGGAGGAAGATAATCGAGGTTTTCGAGAACAACAGCTTTGATGCATTCGAAAAACAGGTCTTCGGGCACCTCGGCCATGAGGATTCCCTGAGCACTCCGTGCAAGGCGTTTTGCATTTTCATCCCAGCGGAATAAGCGTACATCGCCATTCTTTCCGCGATACGCCTTCATTCCCTCAAAGGCTTCCTGCCCATAATGCAGAGCCGTTGCGGCAATGTGAATATTCATATATTCAGAGTCCGTTATTTCGGGTTTCGACCAGGCGCCGTTTTTATAGTAGCACCGGACGTTTTTTGCTGTCTTTTGATATCCAAAAGGCAATTTTGACCATTCTATATTTTCCATATCAGTGTGTTATAGATTCGCTGCTAAAGTACATATTTATTCATAATCAGTGCATTTTCAGCAACAAATATTATTTCAAATGAAAGGTTGATGCAAATCAATGAATTCTGAGAAAAAACAATAAGTTAAAGTCTTCTGGGATATGTGTGACATCTTTAGCAAGTCGCAGTAGTCCCGAGTGTCCCAGGCGTGGAAAATAGTAGCATCATTCTCATTCCTCCAGCGAAATATTCATTAAAGTATTTGGTTTGAGTTTATAGTGTTTTTGTATTTTTGATTTTATATTTCGATTTTGTCATCTCATGCTGTAGCTTTTTTAGCAATTAATTATGTCCGATCAGAAAAAAAACACTCAGGGCTTTATTCCCACGCATGGTGGGTACAGGAATCTTTTCAGTTATCAGAAGGCAGAGATAATTTATGATGGAACAGTTTATTTCACTAATCGTTTTTTTAGTAAATATGACCGCACCGTAGGCCAGATGGTTCAGGCAGCGCGTAGCGGGAAGCAAAATATTGCCGAAGGAAGTATGGCTTCGGCCACTTCAAAAGAAACTGAGATCAAATTGACTAATGTTGCGCGTGCCAGTCTGGAAGAGCTCCGGATTGATTATGAAGATTTTCTGCGCACGAACAAACTCCAGATTTGGGACAAGAATCATCGTCTGGTAGCCCGTATTCGTGAACTCAATAAAAGTACGCCGACTCCAAATTATGAGACTTTCAAAAAAGCCATTGAGCATGAAAATCCTGAGATTTGCGCCAATGCAATGATTACATTAATTCAGATTACAACCTATTTGCTGAATCAGCAAATAAAACAACTGGAAGCTGCGTTCCTGAATGATGGCGGCTTGCGGGAACGAATGACTCACGCAAGATTGCAGAGAAGAAACAACAAAGAATAGTCTTCTGGGACTATTGTGACTGCTGTGACGCGTCGCACTTGTCCCAGAAGTCACAGAAGAAGAAAACAGTTGTTTTATCTCACTCCGCCAGCGATACATTCACCATCAGCTTCTCCAGTTTTTTCTTGAGAGCGAAAGCGTTGCCAGAATAATTGTTGACGATGATGCAGAAAGCCATCATTTCATTTTTCTGATTGGGGACGTAGCCCGCATAGGCACGCACCGTTTTCATATATCCGCTTTTGGCTCTGAGCTTGCCTTTCACTGGGGTGCCTTCGAACATGGTTTTCAATGTTCCGCTTTCACCGGCAATGGGCAGCGATGCATACAGTGTTTCAAACCAGGGTTCTGTGCGGATATTCATAAGAAATGTGCCCATGGCTTTCGGCGAAACGCGGTTGGCTTTCGAAAGCCCGCTGCCATCGTGCAATTCCATTCCGTTTTTCTGAACGCTGT
>CAZJOL010000335.1:0-2647 GCA_964547605.1 uncultured Bacteroidaceae bacterium
TGCGAAGGAGCTTGGGAGAAAGCATGCGGCATGAGGCATGCGGCTTTCGGTTCATAGCTCAACGCACAACGCGCAAGGCACAATGCCTTATGCCTAACACCTCTTGAGGGCGAAGCCATAAAAAAAGCTGCGCAGCTCCTTTAAGTGCGTCAGCGGCGCTAAATATCTCAGCCTTGGGCAGAAGGCCCCAGGAACAATTTGCGCGAAGCTCCTTTGAGATTGAAGGTCACCCTCAAGACAAAAGGAAAAAGATAAAAGTGACCATCTTATTCCCAAATTCCCACATCTTTTCCAGAATCAAATATTTGCATATACGTCTAACCTGTCACAGCTTGCCGGGTTTCACGCGGTTTCACGTGAGGCGTCACATGATCGAAGCGGAATTTAATCCGCAGCAGGCGGATCATTTCCACATTATAGTATCTCGTATTTCTGATTTAGTATTTCGTAAATCTTTCGCTACTGCGAAAGTATTTTCACTTCAGTTCTGCGGTTTTTCTGACGGGCTTCATCCGTGGTGCCGGTAGTTACAGGCATGGTTTCGCCGTATCCTTTGGCAACAATGCGGTTGGCTGCAATTCCTTTTTTGATCAGATAATTTCTCACCGATTCAGCTCTGTTCTGTGACAAGGTGAGATTGGATGCGTCGTCGCCCACATCATCGGTGTGGCCTGAAATTTCAATCACCATGGCGGGTTTTAGTTTCAGCAATTCTGCCAGCTCATCGAGCGAAGGAAAAGATTCGGGCCGCAATGTGGCTTTGCCAAAATCAAAATATACATTTTCAAGCTTAAACACTTTGGCCGGCTGATAAATCACTTCAACTTCGTAAGTGGCAATGCCGGGTTCGGAAGGCACTTCCATCAGACTGTAATCCTTTTCTGTCAGAAAATCCTTGTACGACAGTTCATAAGTGTCGCCTTCAGGCAGCAGCAGCTTTGCCTGTGCATCGGCACCGGTTACAACGGTGTATGATTTCCCGTTTTTTTTGCTTTTGAAAGTAACGGTTTCTCCCACGGCGTTGGGCTTCCCTTCGGGATGAACCACCACAATTACAAGCGCCATTTCATCAGTAGGAACAAGTTCCTGAGCCCCGGAAAAGCCGTACATCATTACTAAAACAAAAGTAATTACCGGAATGAAGGATTTCGGTTTCAACATGATAATAAGATTTTGTTATAAAGATAAACGGATTCCGGGACATATTTGTTATCCGATGAAATAAAAAATTGAGGACTTCACTCAATATTGGAAGTCCTCAATAATCAGATTCCGGCGGAAAGCAAGTCACAGAGCCCTGTCAGACCGGACGGCAAGAAAAAATGATCTTCTCTACGAGAGATTTCAGATTTTCACCAATATACGATGCTTCGATATAGGTGCATCTGCCCGGGTTCCCGGGAATATACAGCAGGTACAAATCAATAATTACATTTTCATCCGTACCGGTAAGCTTCAATGCATTAAAGCCAGGAATCTTATCAGAGCCGATACTCTCAATATTCCAGTCGCTTTCCATACCGGTTAATGCACCATTTACTGTAAGTATGTCTTCCAAATCACTGATTGATTTGGCTTGATCATTATAGTTGGAAATAACCAGTTGAATATCATCACTCCTTACAATGTAATCATCTCCTGCAGTTGAGCCGGAAAAATCGGCAGGCGCCTGAAG
Organism: uncultured Bacteroidaceae bacterium; assembly: GCA_964547605.1. Classification (GTDB taxonomy): domain Bacteria; phylum Bacteroidota; class Bacteroidia; order Bacteroidales; family DTU049; genus GWF2-43-63. The sequence continues at coordinate 1,676 of CAZJOL010000335.1, forward strand.
CTTAATTCCGAACCCGGCCGGAGTAAAGTTCTTCCAGTCCTGTGACAACAGAACAGCAGGTGTTGCAAACAGAATTATCAAAAACAAAAAGAGACTTTTTTTCATGGTAAAAATGATTTAATTGAATTTTTGTAAGAGTTGTGCTTTAAATGAAGTATCACATCGGCGTGAATGACATCAGCATTTCGAGCACAGTATCTACCTGCTCAGCATCGTAGGCAACCCAGATATAAAGGCTGATTTCAGTGTAATCAGGATCAACAATCAGCATGGTTCCAACATTGTAATCTGATTTTGTTCCCTCAAGCAAAACGCCCCAGTAGCCGTTCATTTTTTCTTCATCGAGCTCCACAATTTCACCTGACACAACAACATCATTGTCAACAGTCCAGGTTTTCAATGCATCTTCCATCTCCTCCCAGGTCAGATTTTCATCAGTCCTCGGATATATACTCATAAGTATGGCACCATTGGTAGCACTGAACTTTTCGATTGAAGATTCCGTTACTTCAAAGTCCGACGGAATTTTGAATTCAGTACTGTATTCCTTCCACTCATATTCAACCCACGACTGGGCATAAGAAAGCGAAGGAGCAGCAAACATCAATACCAGAGCAAAAAGGGCTTTTATTGTTTTCATACTTTATATTTTTCACTAAGATATAAAAACATGCTTCCTGTTTAAAACAGCAAAACAGAAATTATGATTTTTTTAAATTTCCCCGCTTTTTCAAAAAAGGATAAAGAAACACAGCTGCAAAAATAATCGCCGCTCCAACATAGAATCCAAGCGACATTTGCTCCGATTCACCAAAAATGAAAAAAGCCAGAATGATGGCGTAAACGGGTTCGAGATTAATATGCAGCACCACGAAAAACGCACTCATCTCCTGCATAAGTCTGATGGCGGCTGTGAAAGCATACGCAGAGCAAATGCTGCCCAGCAGAATCAGATAAAATAAATCAGTTGTG
>CAZJOL010000336.1:0-2642 GCA_964547605.1 uncultured Bacteroidaceae bacterium
TGATTGCTGATTACTGACAACTGAAAGCTATATGTAACGTGTAACGACTGTAACGTGTAACGAACAACGTTTCCGAAAAAACAAAAATATGAATCTGATTGATGGAAAGCTGATCAGCGAACAGATCAAAGAAGAAATAAAAAAAGAAGTTGCAGCCATGATCGATCGCGGCGAACGTGCTCCGCATCTGGCGGCGGTACTGGTTGGCGAAGATCCTGCCAGTCAGACTTATGTTGCAAGCAAGGAAAAAAACTGCACTTCGGTTGGAATCACCTCCACTATTTACCGGATGGATGAACACATCAGTGAAAAGCAACTGATGGATGTGATTGAATTTTTGAACAATGATCCCGAAGTGGATGGATTCATTGTCCAGCTGCCGCTTCCGAAACATCTGGATGAAAACAAGGTAATCGCAGCTATCAATCCTGATAAAGATGTTGACGGATTTCATCCGGTAAACATTGGCAAAATGGTGCTGGGGCAGGATACATTCATTTCAGCCACTCCGTTTGGCATTATGGAAATGCTGCGCAGATGCCAGATTGAGACTGTAGGAAAACATTGCGTGGTCATTGGCCGCAGCAACATTGTCGGCACACCGATGTCGATACTCATGTCGCGTACAACCAATCCTGGCAATGCCACTGTAACGCTTTGTCACAGCAAGACACAGAATCTGAAGGAAATTTCAGCATCGGCCGATATACTGATTGTGGCTATTGGCAAACCGAATTTTGTGACAGCAGACATGGTCAAACCCGGCGCCGTTGTCATTGATGTTGGCATGCACCGCATTGAAGATGCAAGCAAGCAAAGCGGTTTCCGCCTCACCGGAGATGTAGACTTTCCTGAAGTTTCTAAAAAGGCATCCTGGATTACACCCGTTCCGGGTGGAGTAGGACTAACCACGATTGCAGCGCTGCTCATGAATACAATGAAGGCAAGGCGTAAGGCCGGAAAACAAATGGCAAACCTTTCAGAATAATTATTGGTTTTTAAGAAATGGTACCAGAAACCTGCGAACATGAATGAAATTGATCACGACGGAGTCGTAGAAGATATTAAGGGAAACAAGCTGATGGTGCGCATTGTCACCAGGTCGGCCTGTGCAGCCTGTCAGGTGAAAAATCTGTGCAATCCTTCGGAAATGAAAGAGAAACTGTTTGAGATAGAGGTGCCTGATCCTGAGAAATTTTCCAAAGGTGATCGTGTAAACATGGCCATCAGCGAAGGTCAGGGAATGCTGGCCGTTTTTCTTGGCTATGTTATTCCTATTATTTTTCTGATTGGCGGACTCATTGTGGGAATTAATATCGGTCTGAATGAACTTGCCTCTGCAGGAGTGGCTCTGGGCCTCACCGGCTTGTATTACCTCGTTTTGTATTTTACGCGAAAAAAGACCATGAAACGTTTTACTTTTCATGTGACCCGATTATGAAAATAGCTTTCAATATTTCGCTGAAAATTTCAATACATTCGGCATCGACGTGAAAGCTGCATGCATGGCTGAAATTGAGAATGCTGATGATTTGCTGAAACTGAAAGATGCTGCCTTACCCGAACCATATTTCTGCATTGGTCAGGGAAGCAATCTGCTTTTTGCAAGCGACTTTACAGGCACGCTCATTCGGTTTTCCTACTGTGGTTGGGAAGTCATTTCTCAGCATAAAGACGATGTCATTATTCGAGCAAACGCTGGCTGTATTTGGGATGAGCTGGTTGAGCAGACCTTAAAGGAAGGATATTTCGGATTGGAAAATTTATCATTGATTCCCGGAACCGTTGGAAGTACGCCGGTTCAGAACATTGGTGCGTATGGTGCCGAAGCTTCTCAGTTTATTGTAAGTGTTCATGTTTTTGATCGTGAAACGCAGAAATTCTTTGACATTGAAAACAGAGATTGCGATTTCGGATACCGGCACAGCATCTTCAAGTCGAAGCCATCGTGGATAGTTGTTTCAGTGGATTATAGTCTGAAAACGGTGGCTGCCACCAGCACGCATTACAAAGCGGTGGAGGAATATCTTAATAAAAACAACCTGGATGGAAGTGATCCGTTGGTGGTCCGCGAAGCTGTGATTGCCATTCGCGAAAGCAAGTTGCCGGATTATAAGCTGATTGGAAATGCCGGTAGTTTTTTCCGAAATCCGGTTATCGAGAAGAAGTTGTTTGATCAACTGCATAAAAAATTTCCGGACATGCCTTTTTACACCGAAGCGGATGGAGGGTATAAGATTCCGGCGGCGTGGCTGATCGAAAAGAGCGGCTGGAAAGGTTTTCGCGGGTTTAATGCTGGCGTTCACGACAAGCAGCCGTTGATTCTGATTAATCTTGGCGGAGCCACCGGTCGGGAAATTAAAATGCTGGCCGAAGAGATTCAGACCAGCATAAAAAATAACTTCGGAATACAATTGCACCCCGAAGTCATTTATTTGTAAAGACAATATTTTTTTTACTTCTTGAAGAAAGTCTGTGCTTCGTCAGCAGGCAGAATTCTTTGTTTGAAGCAATAGGCGCCGGTTTTTTCCGATTTCACCATTTTGATGGCCTTGGTGTATCCACGTGTCTGGCCGGTTTTCAGGGTTGCAACTACTTTCTTTGCCATGACTCAGCTTATTTAATTTCTTTGTGAACAGTAA
>CAZJOL010000337.1:0-2641 GCA_964547605.1 uncultured Bacteroidaceae bacterium
TCTGCAGCGGGGTAAACTCTGTCGAAGTGTCAACAGCAGGATGAACTCCGTCGAAGTGAGAGATGGCAGGATAAACTCCGGCGAAGCTCAGGCCGCGATCAGAAACTCATCCGTCACGGCGGACTTTTTCTGTTGAATTATCAGGATTGAAATAACTCTGAAAGCCCTTAAAAAAAGATTCCCTGGCCTCCTGCCCGCTTTTCAGCGGACAGGCGCAAGGGGAAATCAGAATCGCTTGTGTATTGGAATAAACTATAGTATATGTTTTGTCTATAGGGTCATGTATTTAAACGACACAAATATATAACGACTAACATATATATGCAATTGCAATTTATTGCAAATGTAATTAGTTGAATAACAGCCACATGTGGGATTATGATTGTAATATAAGTAGGTTATTTTTACTAAAATCCCTGGATATTTTAAATTACATCCAGTAAAAAACCATTGATTTTTTCAATAAAAGGTAAAAATATTTCTATAAAACCTATTCCTCCCCCTCTCTATGCTTCTTCTTCCGCGAATACACCTTCTTGCTTTTCACCACCCGCTCAACGGGCTTTGCGCCTGATTCGAGCATGGCCTCACGGTTGAGCTTTTTCACGGTCTTAACGTAATCAAGCAGCAAATTCGGTTTCTTCTTTTTGGTGCGTTTCTTTTTCATTTTTTTTTTGTCTTTGATGACGAAAACATCACGATTCCATGTCTGCACCGATCGCACAGAAAGTTGATGTGGCTGACGATGGCATGAGATGTTTCGATATCAGCTCTGGTTCAACCTGAGTGCGTCCGCCGAAGGAAGACCTCTCAGCGTTGAACAGCACTCTACGCATTCCTCTCAATCAGCTCAACAAACCTTTTCGCCAATGCATCGGCATCAGCTTCGGTGCGGCTTTCGGTGTATATGCGGATAATCGGTTCGGTGTTCGATTTGCGCAGATGCGCCCATTCGTGTCCGAATTCCAGCTTCAACCCATCGACTTTGTTGATGTTTTTGCAAAGATCTTTTGCTTGCTCTTCAACCCGGAGCAGAATTGCATCCACATCAGTTCCGGGCTTAAGATCCACGCGGTTCTTCGACATGAAATAGGCCGGATATTCCGCTTTGAGTTGCGACAACGATTTCTTTCGTTCGGCCATCAGCGACAGTATCAGTGCAATGCCCACCAGCGCATCGCGGCCGTAATGCAGACCAGGATAAATCACGCCGCCATTGCCTTCGCCGCCAATGATGGCATCGGTTTCCTTCATCATGTTCACCACATTCACTTCGCCTACTGCAGCACCGGTATATTGTCCGCCGCGTGCTTCGGTCACATCGCGCAATGCCTGAGTGGAACTCAGATTCGAAACAGTGTTTCCGGTCTTATGTGATAAAATGTGATCGGCAGCAGCCACCAGAGTGTATTCTTCGCCAAACATTTTTCCATCGTCGCACACCAGCGCAAGGCGGTCTACATCCGGATCTACCGAAATGCCCATATCGGCTTTCATTTCAACTACAGCTTCCGACAACGCAGTCAGGTGGCCCGGAAGCGGCTCGGGGTTGTGAGCGAATTTTCCGCTGCAATCGCCGAATAATATTTTGTATTTCACACCAAGCGCATCAAAAAGCATCGGCAAAATAATGCCTCCTGTTGAATTGATCACATCTGCCACGACGGTGAAATTGGCTTCAGCGATGGCTTTGCGATTGACCACCGGCATATTGATGACAGCGTCGACATGCTCTTTCAGATAATTGTGATTGACTTTTTTGGTGCCGAGTTCATGTTCAGAAGCCATCTCAAAGTCGCTCGTTTCAACCATTTCAAGCAATATGCGTCCGGTTTCGGGTGAAATAAATTCGCCTTTTTCGTTGAAGAATTTCAAAGCATTCCAGTTGGCCGGATTGTGGCTGGCAGTGAGAATGATACCGCCGTCGGCCTTTGCAAATATCACAGCCATTTCAATGGTCGGTGTTGTTGTATGGCCGGTTTTGATCACATCGATGCCGGCTGCACGCATGGTTGATACAACCAGACTCTCGAGCACTTCACCCGATACGCGCCCGTCGCGGCCCACCACAACATTGATTCGCTGCGACTTTCGGTTACGTTTCAGCCAGGTGGCATACGCCAGACAATACTGAACAATCAGCAACGGATCAAGTCCTTCGCCCGGCTTTTCGCCCAGCGTTCCGCGGATTCCAGAAATACTTTTTATGATTGGCATACTTTGAAGTTTATAAAGTTTGTAAAGTAAAAAGTTTGTAAAGACACGTATAGTTATGAGTTATGAGTTATGAGTTATGAGTTATAAGTGATGAGTTATAAGTGATGAGCGGATTTTTACTGAAAGTAGACAACATTCTCTAATCAACGCACTTTCAAACTTGTCACGTTTCACGTGATTTTCAAATTATCAAATTTTCAAATCATCGCATCTCATATTCCCACACCTGTCACGTTTCACGTGATTTCCACATAGACGCAGTCGCACATTTCCACATTATCACTGCTCACTATTCACTGCTCACTGCTCACCGTTCACCGCTCACTATTCACTGCTCACCGTTCACTGCTCACTGCTCACTATTCACCGCTCACCGCTACTTCGCCTTCCCCTGCCCTGCAACCTTATCCAACGCGGCTTTCAG
>CAZJOL010000338.1:0-2634 GCA_964547605.1 uncultured Bacteroidaceae bacterium
CAGCAGCCCCCGGTTTTACCCCGCTTGAAATGCCCAAGGCCAAGGGCAAACTGCTCGATACCGGCTGCACCACATTCTTTCCGGGCCACGGCCGCGCCATCAGCAGAAATTTATTAGAAAAAGAATACAGGATTTTTTCTAAAACAGTCTAATATGTTTAGCATTGCTGGGCATGCGTCTCCTGAATCATGAACCAAGAACAAGGAATGATGAATGAAGAAGTAAGTACAAAGTGAAGTATCCTTCATACTTTTCACTTCCTTGTTCCTTGTTCAGAGTTCGGTGTTCCCTTCATACTTCTCACATCCTTGTTCCTTGTTCATTATTCAACAACAATATCCAGATCAGCCAGCAGCCCCAGCACGCCGGGATAGGCAAATTTTGCTTTCTTCAGCTTATTCTGTGACGGAAAAATAATGTAATTCCATGATGTCCGGAAGTCGCATCCAGACAGGTTGCAGCGCTCGAAGCTGGTCATTTCGAAGTCACAATTATCGAATACAGCCTGCGTCAGATCACATTCTGCAAAAAACGCTTCGCGTATGGAACAATGCATAAACCGGAGCTTCTTCAGATTGTTTTTCAGAAACACCGCATAATTCAGCACGCACTTTTCAAAAGTGACTGAAAAAACATATTTCGAGCATTTGCCGAATTCCACTCCCTGCAGCTTGCAATCATTGAAAACAACTTCGGAATACGCTGTGTTTTCCATTTTGCACATGGTCAGATCACAGCCGATAAATTCACAGGACTCGAAATTGAATTTACTCAGATCCTGCCCGGCAAAGCTGCAATTCTTAAAGGCACAGTTCACAAAGTCGTTGTCGTTCAGAATGGAAGTACCGGAGATGGTTTCGTTGGAGGTCATGCGGTGCATTTTGATATACAAACTTACTTGAAATAATCTGAATACAAAATATTGAAATACGAGTCTGCGCAAAGAAATTGCATTAGCTCTCAGTTATCAGTCGTCAGCGATCAGCTCTGAGAAGGAGCTGGGAAGTATTGTTTAGAAAGCAGAGGTTGTCTCAAAAAAATAAAAATCGTTACGATATTCCATCGTTCCGGCCAAAAATAACCCTCGAAGAGTTCAGAACTCTTCGAGGGTTTTCTAAACAGGCCGGAATATGGAATCGTCGTAACAGCTTCAAAATCAACTATTCCATATCCTCTCGCTTCTTCATCGCTTTCGGGAGTTTATCCCGCTGCGGCGGGAATGGAATATTGTTTTTGAAGAAAGCTTGGTTTGAGACATCCTCAATTAAGTGATGGCCGCAGCCCTTCAGGTGTCATTACAAAATCACTGTAGGTCATCAAAACATTATCGAGTTCACCTTGCGCATTCAGGAGCTGCCTGGCCTCGGGTGTGAGCGAAATCCGCGTTCCAACCGGAAAATAAATCTCTACTTCGCTGATATGGAAACTGCCCTGCCCCGACGGCATCCACTTCGGAACAAATATTTTCGATGAATCCTGCACAGCAGGAACCCATTCGCTATAGGCCAGCGTGGTCAGATCGCCGGCATTGCGCAGATGGGCAACAATGCGGGTATTGCTGTCGTACATTTCGGGCTCGATTTCGATTTCGGTCTGCAGCAGCAACTGCATGTTTCCCTTGTTGTCGCTGAAATACCAACGGGTGTCGGCCGTTGCGATTGAATTGAAAACATCGGGTGTTTTGCCTGAAAGCGACAACTCAATTGTTTTATCGCTGCGCGGAATCACAATGGTCTTGCTTTCATTGGCCGAGTTGGAATAATACACCACATGATAAATGGTCAGAGCAGCAAGTGCGACAAATGAAATTCCCCAGAGCGACGAAGCAATCCGGTTGTACCATTTCATCGGGAAGCGGAAGCGGAAAATCAGCTTCAGCCCGAAGATCAGCATGGATATCAGTGGAATGCCGACAAAGAACAGAATGGCTATCAGGCTCATCCATCCAAGGAAGCGACTGGTGCTGATGAAAAAGATCACATCACAGAAAGATGCGGAAATGCCCAGATCGTTGCTGTGGACCATATAGCTGATATCGGCAAAAAACGACAATGCAAATCCGGCCAGAAACATCAGCGAAAAGGCAATCAGAAAGAAACCGCCAATGGCACCAAAAATATACAGCAGTGTTTTGAATGCATCGCTTTCGACAATGCTGCCGCCTGTTTTAGCAGTGTGCGCCTGCGTCTGAGGGTTTCCTTTTTTCTTGCGGAAAGTATTGCGCACCTGATCAAATTCTTCGCGCACACGGTCGCTCAGATTGTTCACATTCACCTTGCGGCCTTTCATCTGCAGCTTCTCAGCGCTGGTTTCAGCTACCGGGACAACAAGCCATAACACTAAATAAATAAGGAGTCCAGATCCGCCGAACATGAACAACACCACAAATGCCAGACGCACCCAAAGCGCTTCGATGTCGAAAAAACTGGCAAGGCCTGAACAGACACCGCCGAAAATCCGGTCATCCGGATCACGGAACAAACGGCGATCAGTGCGCGAAGTCTGTTGTTGTGATTTTTTCTCATCCGAAAAATCACCAATCTGCTCGGGCTCACCCAGCTCGCTGATAACAAATTCCACATCGGCCAGCACAATCACTTCTTTCGAAGCATTGATTCGCCCGCTGAGCAATTC
>CAZJOL010000339.1:0-2631 GCA_964547605.1 uncultured Bacteroidaceae bacterium
CCGCCCCGACACGGTGTTTGGGGTGACCTTTATGTCAATCGCACCGGAACACGAATACGTAGAACTGCTCACAAAACCTGAACAGAAAAATGCGGTCGATGCATATGTAAAACATGCGAAGAACCGCAGTGAGCGCGAGCGTATGGCCGATGCTAAAACACCGAGTGGTGTGTTTACGGGTTCGTATGCCATCAATCCCCTCAACGGAAAAGCTGTACCCGTCTGGGTTGCAGACTATGTACTCAGCGGTTACGGAACCGGTGCCGTGATGGCCGTTCCGGCACACGACAGCCGCGATTACGCATTTGCAAAGCATTTCGGACTGCCCATCATTGAAGTCATCAAAGGCGGAAACATCGAAGAAGAAGCATTTGAATCGAAGGAAGGCGTTTGTGTGAACAGCGGTTTCATCGACAATATGATTGCCCGCGATGCGATAAAGAAAGTGATTGAACATGCCGAAGAAAAAGGATTCGGCTATGGAAAAATAAATTATCGTCTGCGTGATGCCATCTTCAGTCGCCAGCGTTATTGGGGTGAACCGTTTCCCGTTTATTATAAAAACGGAATTCCGCACACCATTGACGAATCTGAACTTCCGCTCCAATTGCCGGAAGTAGATAAGTATCTGCCGACTGAAACAGGTGAACCTCCGCTTGCACGCGCGAAAGACTGGTGCACCAAAGCAGGCTTCCCTTACGAAACATCGACCATGCCTGGCTTTGCAGGATCAAGCGCTTATTACTTCCGCTACATGGATCCGCGCAACGATGAAGAATATTTTTCGAAAGAAGCGGTGAATTACTGGAAGAGCGTTGACTTTTATGTCGGCGGTGCGGAACATGCCACCGGACACCTGATGTATGCACGCTTCTGGAATAAATTTCTATTCGATCTCGGCATGACACCCGAAGATGAACCATTCCGCAAAATGATCAATCAGGGAATGATTCAGGGACGCAGCAATTTTGTGTATCGTGTGAAAGCAGAGCGCATGGCCGAATTCGTGCTCTGGGAGATGATCCGCAACAAACAACTCGGTGTTGAATTTAAGAAAGGATATACGCAGGGAGATTTTTCATTTGATTTTTACAGTGCTGAAAACCGCATCATCATTGAGGTCAAGAGCTCGCATGACATCATGGAACGTTTGCCGGCATGTGCGGAATTTGCAGAAAAAAACAATTGCCAGCTGCTCATGTTCAGCATTGTTGATGTGATTCTCCATACTGATGAGGTTCTGAAAAAAATCAAAAAAGCGCTGTCAGGAAAAGATGTTTCTCCATTCGAAATGATTGATGAATGGGAAGAAGCACCCATCTTTGCATCGAAAAATATTTTCGGTCGCGAACAGTTTTCATTTCCGGTGCATGTGGATGTGAATATTGTAACCAACGATGTTCTTGACACCGATGCTTTCCGCGCATGGAGACCCGAATACGCCAATGCCCGCTTCATTCTCGAAGATGACAAATACGTTTGCGGCTACGAAGTCGAAAAGATGTCGAAGTCAAAATACAACGTGCAGAATCCGGATGATCTGGTTGAAAAATACGGTGCCGACACCTTGCGTATGTATGAAATGTTCCTCGGTCCTGTGGAACAATCAAAGCCCTGGGACACCAACGGAATCGAAGGCGTATCGCGCTTTATACGCAAGTTGTGGAAACTGTATGTCGGCGAAGAGGACAATCTGCTCGTCACAGACGACGCTCCTGAAGCGGCTGAGCTGAAAGTACTCCACAAGACGCTGAAGAAAACCGAAGAAGACATTGAGCGTTTTTCGCTGAATACATGCGTTAGCACATTCATGATCTGCGTGAATGAACTCGGCGACCTGAAATGCCGCAAGCGCGCCATTCTTGAGCCATTGCTGATTGCGCTGTGCCCATTTGCTCCGCACATTTCTGAAGAATTATGGAATAAGCTTGGCAACACCGAGACCATATCCAGAGCCACTTTCCCGAAGTGGGACGAAAAATATCTGGTCGAAGACACAGTAAAATATCCGGTTTCGTTCAACGGCAAAATGCGCTTCATTCTTGAAGTGGCTGCCGGAACGGCAAAGGAAGAAGTGGAGAAGCTTGCGCTCAGCGCACCCGAAAGTCAGAAATGGCTCGAAGGCAAAGCCCCGAAAAAAATCATTGTGGTGCCGGGGAAGATTGTGAATGTTGTGATATAGATGTTGTGCGAAGTTTCAAAACTTCGCACAACACATTAAACTTCGCTCAGCACAATAAAACTTCGCACAGCGCTTTAAACTTCGCACAACAACTAATTCATAAACTGCGACAGGAAATACCAATAGACTTTGTTCATTTCCTTTTGGCTTACCGTGCGGAATGCAGGTTTGGAGCCATCGAAGCGGCCTATGATTTCCTCAGCGTAATTGATTATGATTTCGATTCCCTGCGGGTTGATCAGCGGAGTTTCGTCCTTTGGGGTATGATAAACAGGCGGCAGTCCTGAAGTGAAATAAATATACGGCGTTTTATTTTTGTAGAAGCAGGTATGATCTGAGGCATCAACCGCACCTGCAAATTTTTTCAGTTTGTAGCTTTTGTATTCTGTTTCAGGCACCAGTGAATCCCATAATTGCGTTGTACCCAATCCGAAAACATCGAGCTGATC
>CAZJOL010000340.1:0-2631 GCA_964547605.1 uncultured Bacteroidaceae bacterium
GTCGTGTTCATCGTTTATTTCACCGACAATTTCTTCAAGGACATCTTCGAGAGAGACAATGCCACTGGTTCCGCCGTACTCGTCAACAACAACCGCCATATGCATTTTGTGAGTCTGAAAGTCTACCAGCAGCTGCGAAATTTTCATATTTTCGGGGACAAACATGGCCTGGCGGATATGCTGCTGCCAGTTGTAGTCTTTTTCACCTGTGCGGAAAGCCGGCAGCAGGTCTTTGATGTAAATGATTCCTTTAATATCGTCGAGACTGTTGCCATAAGCGGGGTAGCGCGAATAACCGGCTTCGAGCATTTTATCCATGACATCCGTAAATGTAGTGTCGAAGCGTATGGAAGCAACATCAATGCGGGCCCGCATGATTTCCTTTACTTCGAGATCTCCGAATTTAACAATGCCCTGAATCAGTTGTTTTTCCATGATTTCCTCATCTTCGACTTCGGAATTTTCGATGGCATCGGAAATATCGCTGATGGAGATCATGTCTTTGCGGGCAATCCGGCTTTCGTGGCGTGCGAATGAAAATCCAAGCACTCCTTTCAGCATGGAAACAATGGCTGTCGCCGGAATCAAAATGAAAAAGCAGGATTGGAAAGTTTTTCGTTCGTTGCAGTTATTGAAAAAATCGGGAATAATTTCTCCGAAAATCCAGATCAGAACAAAGATGACAGCCAGAACACACAAAGACCTGACGAAAAATGAAGTGTGAGGAAGACAAATCTCTGCTGCAATGAAAACGGCTATTGTCAGCACAATCAGCAAAGAATATTTCATAATGGAAAAAGCCACCAGAACGGGGGCCGGTTTATCCAGAAATCCATCAGTGCGGTGATCGGATGGAGTAGGGGATTCGATTTCGTCGAGAAATTCGGAGGGGATTCTTATGAAAGCCGATTCAGCAATTCTCAGAAATGTAAAAAGACTGAGAATAACCAAAGATGCAATGATTAAAAGAAGGATAGGGTCCATTGTTCAGGTGAAAAATTCAGATCACCGGCATTGAGCCGATATCAGAAAGGAAGGTCATCGTTAGCATTGTCCAGTGGAGTACTCAGTGGATCGTTTGATGAGGGTTGGACAGTATGGTCGGGGCCGGTAATTTCAGTTCCGCTGTCCGATGCAGGACGTGATGTAAGCATTGAGAAATTCTCGAGATAGATTTCGGTGATTCTTTTTTTCACGCCATCCTTATCGGTGTATTCGCGATATTTAATGCGGCCTTCGATATAGAGTGGATTACCGGAACGGACATATTTTTCAACCACTTCGGCCTGTGGTCCCCAGACGACTATATTGTGCCATTCGGTTACAGACTGGTCGGCCCCGGTTTTGTCGCGGTATCTTTCGGTGGTTGCCAGCGAAAAAGAAGCTTTTTTGCGTCCGCCTTCGAATACAGTTACAAGAGGATCTTTGCCCACATGCCCGACCAGAATAACTTTATTGATACTTTTCATCTTACTTTTTTTACAAAGATACAAAATAGCTGGTTATTGTTTTTTCCGGTCATGCATTTGTTCAAGATACTCCTGAATAAGCCGGTGCACCGGCATAGTATGGGCTTCGGAGACCGGAACTTTTATCCAGTGTGCCGGAACCTTTTTATTATAAACGGTCTCAAAAAACGATGCCCTGATGAGACGGTGAGTCAGCACATGATTTGTCCGGAAGACAGGTTGTGCATGATCGAGGGGAAAGCCAGCCGGAAACTGCTGCTCCGTGCTGTTGACCGATGCTTCGGACTCATCTGTTTCAATGCAGGGAAATTCGTACAGACCCTTCCATATTTTTTCACTGTCACGCCGAACCATGTAGAAAGCATCTTTTTCATCATTGCAAAAAATGATGTAAAAGTTAATGGACACCGCCGGCTTTGTTTTTTTGGCAGCTTTGACCGGATATTTTTCGATACTGTTTGATTTTAATGCACCGCAGAATTTTTTAACCGGGCAATCTGGGCAGGAAGGATTTGCAGGAGTGCAGACCAGAGCCCCCAGTTCCATCAGGGACTGATTGAAATCGGACGGGTCGAAATGGTGGATATGCTGATTGAGAAAATCCTGAATTTCGTTGGTCAGCTCGATCTTGTCTGTGGGAATTCCGATGCAGCGGATGCGGCTGATTACGCGTTTCACATTGCCATCGACCACCGGAATGGGCAGGCCAAAGGCAATGGAACTGATGGCTGCGGCGGTGTATGGCCCGATTCCGGGCAGCGAGAGAAGTTTGTCGTATTCGGAAGGCAGCTCGCCATCGTATTTTTCGGCAATTATGGAAGCAGCTTTAAGAATGTTGTGTGCTCTGGAGTAGTAACCCAGTCCCTGCCAGACGTTGAGAAAGTCTTTTTCGTGCGCTTTTGACAGTGAGATAAAATCGGGGTATTTCCCAATAATATTATTAAAGTAGCTGATACCCTGATCAATTCTTGTTTGCTGAAAGACGATTTCCGATATGTAAATATGGTACGGATCGGCATATTTTCGCCATGGCAATGGTCGTTTGTTCTGCCGGTACCAATTTATGAGGTGTTTGAAAAGACTAATATCAGGGCGTGGATTCATGACTGCAAATTTGAGAAATCCCGGAAAATAAAACTTGCATGTGCAAAAAAAATTCTAT
>CAZJOL010000341.1:0-2614 GCA_964547605.1 uncultured Bacteroidaceae bacterium
ACCTTATTGGCACTGACTTTTCGGGCACATCGGCTGTACCGAATGGAATCGGCGTTGTGATTGATGGCATTGCAACAAGGCATGTACTCGACAAAAACGTGATATCCGGAAATACCCAGAGCGGCATTGCAATACATATAACAGGCACAAACGAACATCATATAACGCGAAATCTGATTGGTACGGACATTACCGGTACACAGCCACTGGGCAATGGTGGTGATGGAATCCGCATTGCAGAAGGTGGACAATACAATATTATTGGCGGTCCTGATTCGGGAAATGTGATTGCATACAACGGCGGAAATGGAATCACTGTACTGACTGCAGCCGATTACGGAAATACTATTTCTGAAAATCTGATTTATGGAAACGCTCAGCTTGGAATTGATTTATATCCGCAGGGAATTAGTGAAAACGATCCGGGCGATGTTGACAGCGGACCCAATCAGCTCATGAATTTTCCGGTTCTGGATTCAACCTTCTACAATGGTGGCTTTGGAATTACCACTATCTGGGGTTACATCGATCATCCTGATCCGGAGAATTGCCGCATTGAGCTTTTTGGTAGCACGAGCGATACTTCCTGTCATGGTCAGGCACAGGGATTTATCACCTATGTAATACCCGAAACCGATGGAACTTTCAATTTCATGTTTAACTTTCCGCTCCCCTGGAACTTTGTTACTGCCACAGCCACCGACGTTAACGGCAACACTTCGGAATTTTCGCAGAATCTGGAACTCACCGGTCCCAATGCTATTGCGGAGCAGGCAAGTGAAAGCAATTTCATTGTGTATCCGAATCCTGCAAATGATTTTTTGTTTATTGAAAACCGCGCTGGTGGCGATTTTCAGGTTGAAGTATTCAATTCGGCTGGTCAACGGATATTGACTAATGTGTTTTCTTCATCGAATGCTGTTTTGAATGTTGAATCATTTCAACGGGGAGAATATTTTATAATTGTAAAAAGCAAAGCTGAATCCAGTGTATTCCGGATTCAGCTGCAATAATTTCATTAGCAGGTTTTACACAAACAGATTCAGATTCCCTTCCGTTTTTTCGAGGTACGAAGCCACGCCTCCAACCTGCACACCATCCATCAGTTCGGAAGCTGACACGCCCATCACATCCATCGACATCTGGCAGGCGACGAATTCTACACCATTCTCCATTGCTGTCTGAATCATGTTTTCAAGCGCATCGACCTGTTTGCTGGCCATGCGTTTGCGCATCATCGAGCGTCCGATACCGGCCATGTTGAACTTCGACAAAGTCAGTCTGCGACTCGATTTCGGCATGAGCATTCCAAACATTTTTCCAAAGAAATCCTTTTTCAGCGCCGGTTTATCCAATCGTTTGATGACATTCAGTCCCCAAAACGTAAAGAACAATGTGACTTTTTTGCCCATGGCGGCAGCGCCGTTGGCAATAACAAATGTTGCCAGTGCTTTGTCGAGATCGTCGCTGAAAACAACAAGAGTGGCACTGGTGCCTGTAGCGTTGGTCTGGAGCGATGGTGCAGCTGGTTTGCCTTTAGAAACAACCGCCGTAATTTCGCCACCGTTTTGGGTAAGTTCAAGAATTTCATTTCCCGTAACTTTGGCCCATGCGGCCACATCTTTATAGAAACCCGCATCGGAAGCGGTAATCCGAATAGCGTCTCCTTCCGCTATTTCGTCCATCGATTTTTTAAGTTTCAGAATCGGGCCAGGACACTGCAATCCACACGCATCGACGATTTTAATTTTTTCGGTTGCAACACTTTTTGCAACGGGTTTTTCTTTGCTGCCTTGATAAATATGGTCATCGATTCCGATATAATCGTTGGCGAAAATATCTTCGTTGCTTTGTTTCTGACTGGCTGTTTCGTATGTTTTCAATCCGCCGGAAAGATTGTATACTTGTTCAAACCCGCTTTGGGCCAGGATCCGGCATGCTACGTGCGCGCGCAATCCTACACCGCAGAATGCAATGATTTTTTTGTCTTTCGGAATTTCATTCAGGTGCTCACGCAATTCATCGAGCGGAATATTCACGGCACCATCGATGCTGCCCAACTGGTGTTCATCACGTGTACGGATGTCGAGCAGAAAAATATCGTCGCGTGATTCCTTATGCACTTCGCGCCAGGAGATTGGTTTTGCGACACCATTCAGGATGTTTTCGGCAACCATGCCTGCAATATTCACCGGATCTTTTGCCGATGAAAAGGGCGGGGCATAGGCATGTTCAATTTCGGCCAGATCGTATACGGTTGCACCATGCTGAATAGCAGTTGAAAGAAGATCGATGCGTTTATCTGCGCCTTCGTAGCCCACAATCTGTGCGCCCAGCAAGCGACCATTGTCCGGAGCAAACGAAATTTTTATCGTCATGGGTAATGCTCCGGGATAATAACCGGCATGTGATGATGAATGCGTTGTAGAATCGATATGCGGTATATTCAGCTTCCCGAGCTGTTTACCGGATACTCCTGTTGCAGCGACCGTAATGTCAAACACTTTTGCGATGGCTGTGTTGACAGAACCCTTGTATGTTTTTTTATTTCCGAAAACAAGATTATCAGCAGCAATACGGCCTTGCTTGTTGGCGGGTCCCGCGAGATAGGTAA
>CAZJOL010000342.1:0-2609 GCA_964547605.1 uncultured Bacteroidaceae bacterium
TGAAAAAACTTTTCCTTGCAGGAATTGCTGCAATGCTGTTGCATGCATCATCTTTTGCTACCCTTGTTACGCCATCGATGGCAGCACCATCACATGGTTCCGTGAGCGTGGCAGTGAATGTAATGCTGGATTGGGGTACATCAAGCGGTGCAACGTATTATGAATACAAGCTGAGTACTAGTCCGACACTGGCCGGAGCTACAGCCAATTCCACCGGTTCAAATTCATATTACTATACATCGGAGTTGAAATTCAACACAACCTATTACTGGTCGGTTCGCGCACGCAGTGCCACCGACAGCAGCGACTGGTCTGTGATTTACATGTTTACAACCATGGATGGTGTTTTTCTGTCATCACCTTCAAACGGCGCTACCAATCAGAATGTTGATGCTTTGCTCGATTGGGGTACTGTGAGCGGTTGCACGTATTACGATGTTGAATACGACACCAGTGCGACTTTTGCAAGTCCATTGCATCATGTGCAATCATATACCAGCTCCTACACATCAGCTTATACAGCTGAACTGCTTTTTGGACAAACCTATTACTGGAGAGTGCGTGCACGTCATTCGGTCGATACGACCAGTTGGTCGACTGTGTGGAGCTTTACTACGGCCAATTATATTACGCCGGTATCACCTTCAAACGGCGCTTCTAACCAGAATGTGGATGCTTTGCTCGATTGGAGTACTGTGAGCGGATGTTCATATTACGATGTCGAGTATGACACAAGTGCAACATTTGCAAGTCCATTGCATCATGTGCAATCATATACCAGTTCCTACACATCGGCATATACAGCAAATCTGCTTTTTGGACAGAAATATTACTGGAGAGTCAGGGCACGTCATGCATCAGACACAACGTCGTGGAGCGCCACCTGGAATTTCACGACCCACAATACAATGACCTTGACATCGCCCTCAAACGGCGCCATCAATCAAAATGTAGATGTTACTCTTGATTATGGTGCAGTAAGCGGTATCACTCACTATGATGTGGAATATGACACCACTGCGTCTTTCAACAGTCCGCTTCATCAGGTGAAAACGACCTTAACCGGATATTCCAGCTACACTCCCGGAAACATGCTGTTCGGCACCACCTATTACTGGAGGGCACGTTCGCGTCATTCGGCCGACACATCCACATGGTCAGCCATTTGGAGTTTCACCACCCACAATACAATGACCTTGACATCGCCCTCAAACGGCGCCATCAATCAAAATGTAGATGTTACTCTTGATTATGGTGCAGTAAGCGGTATCACTCACTATGATGTGGAATATGACACCACTGCGTCTTTCAACAGTCCGCTTCATCAGGTGAAAACGACCTTAACCGGATATTCCAGCTACACTCCCGGAAACATGCTGTTCGGCACCACCTATTACTGGAGGGCACGTTCGCGTCATTCGGCCGACACATCCACATGGTCAGCCATTTGGAGTTTCACCACCATGAATAGCATGGCACTTACCAGTCCTGCAAACGGAGCTACGGCACAACCCGTAAATACAACTCTGGACTGGGCAGCCATCAATGGCATTACGCACTATGATGTTGAATACGATACCACAGCTTCATTCAACAGCCCGCTTCATCAGGTTCAAACCACTCTTTCAGGGTATTCAAGTTATACCCCTGGAAATTTCCTGTTCTCTACAACTTATTACTGGCGCGCCCGATCAAGGCATTCAGCGGATACTTCAATTTGGTCTTCGGTGTGGTCCTTCACCACAACAGATGGTAAACCAGTTCATGTAAGTCCGGCAAATGCTGCAACAGGAGTGTCTTTGAATCCCACCATCGACTGGAGTGTTGTTTCAGGAATCACACTTTATCAATATGAATATTCGTCTGATCCTACATTCAGCAGCGCCACTCCGACCGGTACTGGAACGACATCATATGCCGCATTGAGCAGTCTGAGCTATGGACAAACCTATTACTGGCGTGTACGAACCTGTCATCCTGCCGACACATCGGACTGGAGCACCCCATGGAGTTTCACAACACTGTATCAGCTTACCACTCCGGTTGTGCTGAGCAGCCCGGCTGACGGAACCACAGGCATCGCGACTTCGACAGTGAATATGACCTGGCAAACGTATGCAACAGCTGTGTTTTATGAATACATGTATGCTGACAACGCATCATTCAACAATGCTGTAAGCGGCTCAGCAGTTACAACTTCGCAGGTTACCGCACCATTGCTGCCCGGAACAACCTATTACTGGAAAGTACGCGCCAACAACGGCAGCGGCTACAGCCCGTGGTCAACGGCCTGGACATTTGCCACCAGCGGTTTGGCAGTTCCGGTATTGATCAGCCCGGCCAACGGCGCAACAGATCAGAATCTCAGCCTTACGCTCGACTGGCAGGATGCAGCTGCAGCAACGTTCTACGAATATGAACTGGATGATGATATCGCATTTGGAAGCCCGCTGGCCAATGGCTCCGTGACTACTTCATATGCATCTGTTGCTGGCTTATCGTATGGTACAAACTATTATTGGAGAGTAAGATCAAGTGATGGTTCAAATTTTTCAGCATGGTCTTCACCATGGAGCTTTACAACAGGTACATTGTCGGCACCAACACTC
>CAZJOL010000343.1:0-2593 GCA_964547605.1 uncultured Bacteroidaceae bacterium
ATATGAAAAAGTCAATTCTATCGATTGCATGTATCCTGGCTGCGTTGATGATGCAGGCGCAGGATTTCCATTTCTCCATGTTCAACGAAAATCCTTTGAACATCAGTCCGGCGCTGACCGGTGCGTTTCCGGGTGATCATCGCCTGGTGATGAACTACCGGAATCAGTGGAAAAGCGTATCTGAGCCATTTGTGACTTATTCCGGTTCGTACGATGCGGGATTATTCAAGAAAAACGCAGAGTCGGGTTATCTGTCGGCAGGGATTCAGTTTCTGAATGATGTTGCGGGCACCAGCGAATTCGGCACCATGAAAGTGGATGCTTCGGTTGCTTATCATGTTACGCTGAGTCCTTCGAGTACATTGAGTGCCGGCGTCAGTGGCGGCTTTTGTCAGCGCAGCATGGATGAAACCAATCTGTACTGGGACAATCAGTATGATGGCACAGGCGGCTTCAATACTGCGGTCCCGAGCGGTGAAACGAGTACATTTGAATCTTTTACGTACGGCGATTTTTCAGCAGGTCTCATGTACAGCTATGCTTCGACAGAATCATCAATGGCTTCGAACGATGGAATCAAATTCAACATTGGTGGTGCCGCATATCATATCAACACGCCGAAGCTGAATTTCTCAGCAGCAGATGTTGAAGAGCTTTTTGCAAAATATGTTGTTCATATGCGTGGTCAGTTTGGTATTTTCGGATCGAACACCGGATTGGTGATTCAGGGGCTGTTTGCCAATCAGGGACCAACACGTGAAATAGTTGCCGGTATGGGTCTGCGTTTCATGCTCACGGAACAATCGCATTATACCGGTTTCATGAAAGAATCGGCATTGACTTTTGGTGCATCGTATCGTCTTGGAGATGCAGTCATTCCGCAAGTCTTGCTTGAAATTGCAAACTTTGCCGTCGGCTTCGGTTACGATGTAAACGTGTCCGGACTCGACGTGGCATCGGATGGACGTGGCGGTTTTGAATTATTCCTGCGTTACATCAACCCAAGTCCTTTCCGTTATCAGAACAAATCTTTCAACAAGAGTTTCTTCTAGAAAACTTGATTTTCCTTTCGGCATAAACCGAAACTCCTTCGTCTGTCACGAACAGTAGTGGGGTTTCGGTTTTTGTGTTTCCGGTCATTTTTCATCAGAAAAAATCAAACAAAACCAATGTGATTTTCATTATGCAACCATCGTTGTATTTTTATTATCTTTGAATTAAGAAAATCCAATTTCATGAAAAAAACATTTATTCTCATACTTTTCATTGTTATACCAATAATACATACTCATGCTCAATGCAACGATGAGATGTTTCAGATTGTTTTTGATGACGATTATTGTCTGGATCGGGTTATTACTGATACTATTGCTGACACCAACAATATCTGGCAGATCGGGACATTGAACAAAACAATGGCTGATACAAATGCATGCAGCACTGATGCAATTATGACGGACACCATTAATCCTTATCCGGCAAATGACACATCATCTTTTATAATAAAAACTGTAGCCACCTATGGGACTTATTATGGATGTAAAACCATATCAGGACTGTATTATGTGCAGACCGATTCGCTGAATGATTACGGCATGATCGAATTTTCTCCTGACAATGGACTAAGTTGGGTTGATCTGCTTAATGATACCGTATACGGCGATAATTTTTTCTGGTATTCAAAGCCAGTCTTGACAGGCCATTCGGGAGGATGTAATATTTTTGAATGTGTTATGTTTGATATTGGGTCTGCTTTTGGAATAAACGTTGGAGATACATTGCTGTTTCGTTTCACTTTCATTTCAGACAGCATATTTGATAATTCATGCGGTTTGCTATTTGATGACATTTACATGTGGGATTATATCGAAGGCATATCGGATACCCGCTTCAGGGCTTTTAAATCGAAAGTGTATCCCAATCCGGTTGATGAACAATTCACCATCGGATTTGACAATCCCGATGCAGCCCCGATTGAACTGGCTGTTTACGACATTCACAGCAAACCTGTGCTGAAGCAGGAAAACATAACACGGGAGCAGATAATTCTGAATGCAGCAGATTTTAAGCCCGGCATTTATATGTACAAGCTGACCAATTTCAAAGAATCCAAACGATCATGGGGGAAATTTGTGGTGATTAAATAACTGTAGACAAATTATTTCTTGAAAATATTACTGTGAATTAGTTGTGGAAAATGAAGGCCAGTGATGAAAATATAATTTATTTTTGCATAACGAACACACAAAATATTTACATATGAGATTATTATTGTTGTTGATTTTTGCATCATTTTTTCTGAATATAAATGCTCAGACAGCTGATGAATACTATCAAAAAGCGAAGAAGGCAGAAGATGCAAAACGATATTCGGCCGGGCTGAAATACATCGACAAGGCGATAGGTCTTGATGCAAATAACCCCGACTATTATGTTTTGAAGGCGAACTGTTATCAAAACACGGAACAATATGACGAGGCATTGGATACTTATGATGCGGTTATCCGGTTGTTTCCCGATTCGGCATACCTATACAGCAACAGAGGTGTTGTGCTGCAAACGATGAGAATTTTCGACAAGGCGCTGGCGAATT
>CAZJOL010000344.1:0-2579 GCA_964547605.1 uncultured Bacteroidaceae bacterium
CGCTTGCCATCAGCATCCACAGCACGGAGAACACCGTGATACAGATCGAGGGCGCCGTCTTTGCGAACGAGACTGAGGTGATTTGACGGGAAGTATGCAAAGCCATCAATCATCGCTTTGTTCTTCATGTAGTATTCCTTGAAGAACTGGAGCGCGCCATCGGCCCATGCAATCATCTTGTCGATGTTCATGATGTCTGAACCGTTGAGCAGGAATGCTTTTTCTTCAGCACTCAGACATTTGTTGATACCACCGGGGATTGCACCGGTTCCGTGTACTTTTTTACCGGCTGTGCGTTCGATAACTTCTTGACCATATTTACGCATCATCACACCCTGAACAGCGAGATCCGGGAAATTGAGCGCTACACCAATGACATTGCGGATTGCAGGATCTGCATCATATCCAAGGAGGAAGTCAGGTGAAGAAAGGTGGAAGAAGTGCAGTGCATGTGACTGGAACATCTGTCCATAATGCATCAGGCGACGCATTTTTTCGCCGGTCGGGGTAAGTCCGTGTCCGGTTCCTGCACCAACAATCACGTCGAGTGCTTTGGCAGCAGCGAGGTGGTGACTGACGGGGCAGATACCGCAAAGGCGCTGAACGAGCACAGGAGCTTCCCAGTAGGGACGGCCCTGAACAAAACGTTCAAATCCGCGGAATTCAACAATATGAAGACGCGACTGGGTTACGTTCATATTATCATCGAGCTGAATGGTCACTTTACCGTGGCCTTCAACGCGGGTTACAGGTTCTATTGTTACTTTTTGTGCCATTGTCTTTTTCGTTTTTTGATTAATCAAATTTCACCACTTCGTAAGGAAGATTCATCGGGTTACCGGTTACAAGGGCTGCTACAGCTTCCCAGATAAGGTCGGCGCGTGGTGCACATCCCGGAAGATAATAATCGATTTTCACGATTTCGTGGCAGGGATAAACCTTGTCAAGAATCATCGGAAGCTCTTCATCGTTGGGCATGATCTTCTCGGTGTTCAAACCAACGGTTGGTCCACCCAGATATGCTTCTTCCAGACATTCTTTCACGGGAATTCCGTTGCGCATGGCAGGCAGACCGCCCATGATGGCGCATTCGCCCAGTGAAATCAGAATTTTGCAGTTTTTGCGGAATTCTTTGAGTACATGAACGTTTTCGCTGTTGCAGCAGCCACCTTCAATGATACCGATATCGCACTGTTTGGTGAAAGTCTTGATATCATCAATAGGGGACTTGTTGAATTCAACGAGTTCAATGAGTTTCAGAATTCTGTCATCAATATCGAGTAATGACATATGACATCCGAAGCATCCGGCTAAGGAAGTTGTTGCTACAATTGGTTTACTCATTTTTAGTCCTCCTTATTTGGTGATTTTTTCAATATCAGATCCAATGACATTTTTGTCATACTTGCGTGTGCCAATAGCATCTTTGAAACCGACTTCTTTTTTCAGAATACAGCCAACAGGGCAGATGTCCATGGCTTTCTGAGCCAGTTCATCGGACATGTTTGCAGCCAGTTTGAGATCCATTGAGATTTCGAGGTGCTGACCTCTGCCTTTGAATGCAAAGATGCTCTTGCCGTCTTTGTCTTTTATCATACGGATGCAACGTTTGCAGAAAATGCAACGGTTGCGCTCGAGATAAATTTTCGGAGCAGAAGCTTCAATGTCTCTGCGTTCAAATGCGTACGGGAAACGCGGAACCATCATCTGGTATTTATATCCCATAGCCTGAAGGTCGCAGTTACCGCTCTTTTCGCAAGCCGGGCAGAAATGGTTTCCTTCTACGAAGAGCATTTCAACAATAGCTTTGCGGATATCGGTAAGTTCAGCAGAATTATTTTCAACTGACATTCCCTCTTCAACCGGGGTGGTACAGGCAGCCATGTTGCGTCCGTTTACTTTTACAGTACATATACGGCATGAACCTGCAGGTATAACGTCTCTCATGTGACAAAGCACCGGAACGTAAACACCGTTGTCAGCAGCAGCATCAACGATATACTGACCTTTCTGGCCGGTACATTCCTTGCCGTCAATCGTGAATTTTACTGTTTCACTCATATTGTTTTTTCTTTTTTGTTTTAACTGATTGAATTACTCGTGGACAACGGGTTTGCGTCCTACCACTTCACATGATTCGGCAACCGATTTGCTCATGTCGAACAAACTTGCATAATCAACATCTTTAACTCTTACATCATACAGATGTTTGAAGTTTTTGATGGTTGTTGCAATCGGATTTGCCGATGTTTGTCCAAGACCACAGCGGGTGGTTTTGCGAATGATTTCGCTCCATGCTGCCATGTCTTCCACATCTTTTCTGATTCCATTGCCTTCGACCACTTTCTTGATGGCGTTGCGCAGAATCATATTGAATGAACGGCAGGTAACACATGAACCGCATGATTCATCAGCAAAGAATTCCATGAAATTCAGCACCACGTCTTTCAGCAGATCGCGGTTCTTTCCGATCACGGTCATTGAACCTCCTGTAGCGAGATCTTCGAGTGCGATTTTGCGTCCGAACTGTTCCGGATTGAGACATACTCCCGAAGGACCAGCCACCTGAACTGCCTGAA
>CAZJOL010000345.1:0-2572 GCA_964547605.1 uncultured Bacteroidaceae bacterium
TACCAGAACAAACATTGCCATTAAGTTGCTGCTGCTGGCTTTGCTCAGCCTTCACTTCTTTGATTTCATACCTTTCGATATTTCAATTGAAAGCACTTCGGGTTATAAACTTGAATGGCTTTTCAATTATTTGCTGGTAATACTTGTCATGTTCAGGTCATGGAGCAGGATTGCAAATAATGTGTACTCGAGCAATGTAACCAGTGAGAAATTGTTTGTCTTTTCCTTTATTGCGTTGATTGCTGTTGGGACCATGTTGCTTCTGCTGCCGGTTTCAACCACTGAGCAGATTTCATTTACCGATGCGCTTTTCACAAGCACTTCGGCTGTATGTGTGACTGGACTGACCACACTCGATACTGCCACAGATTTCACCTGGTTTGGCAAATCGGTCATTCTGTTTCTCATTCAGCTGGGTGGTATCGGTGTCATGACATTTACTTCCTTCTTCGCTTCGGTTGGACGTTCCAAGCACAGTCTTTCGGAAGGAAATGCACTGACAAGCATGGTTGTCGCCAAGAACATGCGAAAACTTTTTTCAGCATTGCATGCTGTTATAATTGTAACTTTCATTGTTGAGTCTTTCGGCGCAATAATCATCTATCTTGAACTGCCCCGGAGCGAATTTCCGGATAATATCAGCCGTTTTACTTTTGCTTTGTTTCATGCGGTATCATCGTTTTGTAATGCCGGATTTTCTCTGGCCCCCAATGGAATGATGAATGAAATTTTTTATCATGAATGGGGAATACAAATGACCATGGCCTGGCTCATTGTTTTTGGTGGTCTTGGTTTTTTCATCATCACCAACTATTTGGAGCGGTTTGCGCTTGGGATGCGGAATTTCATCAAACACACCATCATGGGGAAAGCCAGTAAGTATGAACCGAATCTCATCAATATCAATTCAAGACTGGTTGTGAGAACAACGTTCTGGCTTCTGGTCCTGGGTACGACACTGTTTTTGATGTTCGAAAACAATTATTATTTAAGTGGTTTGAGATGGGACGAAAAGTTGTACACAGCTTTCTTCAGTACGGTTACTGCACGTACGGCCGGATACAATACAATTGATTATCAGGCGGTATTGCTCCCGACAACAATGCTTATAATGATTTTGATGTGGATTGGTGCTTCGCCTGGATCTACCGGCGGTGGTATAAAAACAACAACTTTTGCAGTAGCCTTTCTCACGGCATTTTCTATTGGTCGCGGAAAATCAACAACGCATTTTCACAATCGTGAGCTGAACCGTCAGTCGGGACGAAAAGCACAAGTGGTTATTTTCTTTTCCATTTTTTCCATTTTAATTGGCACCATGATGATGGCCTGGTTTGAACCCAGCGTATCGCTTGACCGCCTGCTATTTGAAGCTTTTTCAGCATTTGGCACGGTTGGATTATCCATGAATCTAACTCCTTCGCTCAGTGAAGAATCAAAGTACATTCTCATCTCACTCATGTTCCTTGGTCGTATTGGTATAATCACCTTGTTTGTTGCATTCATCAGGAAAACAAGATTTTTGTTATTCAGTTACCCCGAAGAAGAATTGTTCATTTAACCCTATGTATTATGAAAATAATGGTCATTGGTCTCGGCAATTTCGGAACTGCGCTTGCAATCAAGCTTACGAGATTTGGCAATGAAGTAATCGGCATTGATCGCAGCAGGCACAAAACCGAATCAATTAAGGAATTTGTCACGACTGTAGTAACGGTTGATATTACAGAAGCATCTGCAGTTGCGCAGTTACCTGTGGCCGAAATGGATGTGATTGTCATCAGCATCGGTGAAAATCTGGGTGACAGCGTTATTGCAACAGCATTGCTGAAAGACAATGGTGCAAAACGCATTTGTTGCCGCGCCATTTCCGAAACGCACTTCAGTATTTTGATGAACATGGGCGTGCATCACATTTTCACGCCCGAAGTCGATGCTGCCAGCAATTCGGTGAGCACGGTATTGTTT
Source organism: uncultured Bacteroidaceae bacterium (assembly GCA_964547605.1). Taxonomy (GTDB): domain Bacteria; phylum Bacteroidota; class Bacteroidia; order Bacteroidales; family DTU049; genus GWF2-43-63. Next base: position 1,969 of record CAZJOL010000345.1, read on the forward strand.
GAACTAGTTCACACCGCCTATGTTATCAGCGATGATTACAAAGTTTGCGAAATTTATGTTCCCAAACGTTTTGTTGGTCTGAAGGTGAAAGACCTTACCCTGAATACACACAATCTGAAACTGCTTTTGTTCCGTCAGGCCAAGAGCGAGCTGCATCCGCAATATATGGTGAAAATGATTTTCGAAGATAAGGTTAAAGACTATGATGAAATCATTTTGAAAAAGGATGACCTGCTCGTGCTTTTTGGTCTCAAGAAAGATCTTGACAGATTTGTTTCGATGTGATTTTGAAATTAATAAAACTCCGGGGATTCCGGAGTTTATTGTTTTACCTGACTTCGCCACTTTTTTTTGACGGCTTTTGTAAAAGGCAGATTAGATATAGATAGTCTTACAATATTACAGACATTTTTGGGGTGCCCCATCAAAAAGACATTGAGATTTCTTTCAAAAATATTACTGACGTCCGGAGGATGTCAAATAATAATAGCATCCGGCGCAGCCGGATGTAGAAAAGCAAAAAAAACAGGATCCGCCAGCTGGCGGATTCAATCCACCTGTTTCTGAAAAACATTGTTTCAATATTTTCGTTTTTATTCGACCT
>CAZJOL010000346.1:0-2539 GCA_964547605.1 uncultured Bacteroidaceae bacterium
CGGTGGCAATAAAGTCCCAGGGTGATACTGTCATGGAATACAAATCAAGTCCGGCCCAGGCAGCGTGCTCTTCGGGCATCAGGTCATCTTCGGGACGCGGGCGGTTGTATTCCCAGTCAACCAGATAATGGTTCCCCACAACATTCTGATAGATGGTATGTGCGCCGTAATCGCGGATCCAGACCGATGTGTAAGGCACTTCGATATAATCGACGTTGGTAAGCGGAACTCCACCCGAGTTCAAATAACTTTTTACAGCATTTGAGTCATCGCAGGCAATCAGTACGGTGCATTCTTCCTGTGCTGCATCGACAATCTGGCGCAGCACCGAAGTGTAGGATGTCCAGGTAATCAGCAGCGCATCAATTTCTTCCCATTCGGCCATGGCGCGCGGGGTCCATGTTGGCGGAGTGGTAATGCTGCTGCGCATTTGCGGAAACTGATAAAAGGGCATCATGGCCTTTTCTTCTTCGGTCATTCCGACGGGCAGAATCTGCGCGCCGGCATTGAGAGCCAGCAGTGCGATGGCAAAACAGATAAGTACTTTTTTGAACATAAGGTTGGTTTGGCGGGTCAAAAATAGGGCGTTTTGATATATGAGACAATAATTTTGGAAAAAGGTGACAGTTTAAAAATCCGGTTGAGCGTAGTCTGATAAGTATAATCTGCTGGCATTAGTCTGGAGACTAATGCCAACCAATGATATATAAAAAGACTACGCCCAACCGGATTTTTTTCGATATTTACAGAAAAAATCATGGCTGCCAAAGAAATTCAACGCTGCGCATGGAGCACCACCGATCCGCTCTACATCAAATACCACGACGAAGAATGGGGCGTGCCCGTGCATGATGATGCTACCATGTTTGAGTTTTTGATTCTCGAAACTTTTCAGGCAGGATTGAGCTGGCTCACCATTCTGCGCAAGCGCGAAAATTTTCGCAAAGCCTTTGCTGGTTTCGATTTCGAAAAGGTGGCGAAATTCACCGAAAAGGATTTCAACCGGCTGATGCAGGATGCCGGCATCATTCGAAACCGCTTGAAAATTGCAGCTGCCATGACCAATGCAAAAGCATTTATCGAAGTCAGAAAAGAATTCGGAACCTTCTGTAAATATCTCTGGGCCTTTGTTGACAACAAGCCGGTTCATGCAAAACTGAAATCATTATCGGAGATACCCGCTTCAACACCGCTCTCCGACGCCATCAGCAAGGATCTGAAAAAGCGCGGATTCAAGTTCGTGGGCACCACCATTGTGTACGCGCATCTGCAGGCCTGCGGTCTGGTGAATGATCATGTGAAAGGGTGTTTCAGATATTGATGTTGTGTGAGGTTTTACCAATCTCCACTCGATAAACCAATCCAGCCCTCCCATTTTCCTTTGTTTTTTTTGTAAAAACCCATTTCGTGGTGTCCGGCACTAGGAGCCATGAATGCATAAAAGCTCAACAAACAGACACTTTCATTTCGGAAAAATATCGGTTTTGAAAACAGGAAAACCCATACGTATTTGTCTTTATAATTATTTATTGAGATGCTATCGGAGTTTGTAATTGCTTTGTGTAATGATTCAAAAATCAGTGTATTTTGGCCTTTTAGAAAATCCCACATGCTGTCCTTTTTAACCATCAGGGAAATATCGAATAGACCGGCATCCCAACAGTAATTGTTGTTTCTAATTACTTCAGATTTAATAAGAACTTTTTCCTCTGAAGTAAGAACTAAATATTCAATATTGTTCGGGTTAAATAAAGTGTCCTGATTTATTCTCTTAAAAAGGGATGTTGTGTCATATGGAACCGCAGAATCAACATAGGCAATAGTCTCTTGTTTATACGGTGAAATAAGCGTCATCAAAAGGTCTGCGCCGTTTTTGTCAATCTGAGAAAAAGAATTGTATGAACAAATCAATAGTGATAAGATCAGAATGACTTGTTTTAAATCACCGCAAATATCGCTAAGCTTTGAATAAATCACATTTTGCAATTTTATGTTGCTAAGATAGCGATAAATTCCCTTGTGCGAAGTTTTCAAACTTCACACAGCTTTATACTTCGCACAACTTGGTTTCTTCATATATCCGGCCCCACTTGACGCGAGCCCAGACGCGTTCGTGCAGATAGAAAAATCCGATTTTGGTGATAACTTCGGTGCCGCTCAGAATAAAGGAATGGCCTATGTTTCCGGTGACAAGATATGAGAGGAGTGTGGTATCGAGACTTCCGAAAAAGCGATAGGAAATGCTTTTCACAAGCGATCTCCAGGGAGCCACACTGCCATCTTCACGGCGTCCGGCGCGGATTACATTCCATAAACGCTCGTGAAAAAAGAAAAGCAGAATTTTAGTCAGCACCTCGAAACCCGCAATGGCAGATGCATGCGCAACATTCCCAAAAATAATGTATCCCAGTACAAATGTGTCGAAGCTCGCAACCGCGCGCCAACTGATGCCTTTGACAATGGATCTTGCTTTACTGTCTTTCATGCGGCTACAAAAATATAGCAAATTCTACTATCCCGACTTGCTTTGTAGGGAAAC
>CAZJOL010000347.1:0-2534 GCA_964547605.1 uncultured Bacteroidaceae bacterium
ACATAGAGGATGTGGCGAATCTTCCTGAATTTCAGAAATGGTGGCACATAAAAAAAGATGATATTGATGTTTGCAAGGATTGTGAGTTCAGGCACATGTGTACTGACTGCAGGGCATTTATAAAGGATCCTGAAAACATTTATTCTCAGCCGGCAAAGTGCACCTATAATCCATACATATGCAAATGGGAAGGCGAAGAAGGATATGTTCCTGTTGAAGAATGTGGCACGTATAGCAGAGAAACGGGCTTTGTACCGGACAAGAAAAAGATTAAAAAGTTGAACAAACAAATCTGGGGCGATGAGTGATATTAGACGCGGTTTTATGCGGAGGACTGCAAATTCAAAAATAGGTAGACGCAGATTCGCGCGGATTAACGCGGAGTTGCATCTAATCATTCGTTTAATCATTTAGCCATTTAATCGTTTTACTTTTTAATCATTTTTGTATTGAAGAATTTTCCCCACTATAAACAACCCGACTCCCGCGATTGCGGTCCCACTTGCCTGCGTATGGTGGCAAAACACTATGGGCGAAACTATTCGCTGGCGTATCTGCGCGAGAAAAGCAGCATAACTAGACATGGTGTGAGTATGCTGGGCATCAGCGATGCGGCAGAAGCCATCGGGTTTAAAACGCTGGGTGTAAAGGTTTCGTTTGAGCAGCTGAAAGAGGAAGCGCCTTTGCCTGCCATTGTGCATTGGCGTCAGAATCATTTTGTGGTGGTGTATGACATTTCGGATAAAGCGGTTTTTGTTGCTGATCCTGCTGCCGGATTAATCAAATACACCAAGGAAGAATTTGAAAAAGGATGGATCAGCACCAAGAGCGAGGATGAAAACAAGGGCATTGCGTTGCTGCTTGAGACCACGCCGGCTTTTTATGAATTAAAGGGAGAGAAAAGCGACCGGCAGAAGTTTTCTTTTTTATTCAAATATCTTACGCCGCATAAAAAATACATTGTTCAGCTTTTTCTCGGGATGCTGCTGGGGAGCCTGTTGCAGCTCATTCTGCCTTTTCTCACACAGAGTGTGGTTGATGTGGGTATCGGCAATCAGGATCTGGCGTTCATTACTTTAATTCTTATTTCGCAATTGATATTGGCAGCCACACAAATGTCGGTTGATTTTCTGCGCAACTGGATATTGCTGCACATCAGCACACGAATAAATATTTCCTTGATTTCCGATTTTCTGATCAAGTTGATGAAGCTGCCCATCGGTTTTTTCGACAGTAAGCTGATTGGCGATATCATGCAACGGATCGGTGATCACACGCGTATTCAGAATTTTCTGACCGGATCGTCGCTTTCAACATTGTTCAGCATGGTGAATCTGGTTATATTCAGTGCAGTGCTTGCATGGTATGATTTGAAAATTCTTGGAATATTTCTGTTTGGAAATGCGCTGTATGTTGCGTGGATTCTGATGTTCATGAAGAAGCGGCGAGAACTTGATTTCAAACGCTTTGCACTGGCAGCAGATAATCAAAGCACTTTGTTTCAGATCATCACCGGCATGCAGGAAATAAAACTGAACAACTGCGAAAAACAGAAGCGCTGGCGCTGGGAACGCCTTCAGGCGGCGCAGTTTAAGGTTTCCATCAAAGGTCTGGCACTTGGACAATATCAGCAGGTGGGCTCATTATTTCTGGCGCAGGCTACCAATATCTTTGTTTCGTTTCTGGCTGCCCGTGCGGTAGTCAACGGACAAATGACCCTGGGTATGATGATGGCTGTTTCGTACATCATTGGCCAGATCAGCTCGCCGATTAATCAGCTGATTGGATTTATTCAGTCGTTGCAGGATGCGCGCATCAGTCTGGAGCGTTTGGGTGAAATTCACAACAAGCCCGATGAAGAGCCGGAGGAAATGAATCGTGTTGCTTTGTTACCCGAACATAAAAGCCTGCATGTAAAGAACATCACATTCCGGTATGAAGGCCCGAACAGTCCGGCGGTACTTGAAAATATTGATCTGGATATTCCGGAGGGGAAAATTACGGCTATTGTTGGTACAAGCGGCAGCGGTAAAACGACGCTTATTAAATTGCTGCTTGGATTTTACAGACCGGAGCAGGGCGAAATAAAAGTGGGCGATTTATCGCTTGAGCATGTGAATGGTTCGTTCTGGCGCTCGCAATGCGGTGTTGTGATGCAGGATGGATATATTTTCAGCGAAACTATTGCAGAGAATATTGCTCCGGGCGATGATGATATCGATCGGCGAAAAATGCTGCATGCGGTTAAAGTAGCCAATATCCGCGAATTTATTGAAGGATTGCCGCTGGGCTACAACACAAAAATAGGTCAGGAGGGGAGTGGTATCAGTCAGGGACAAAAGCAGCGGATGTTGATTGCGCGTGCAGTATATAAAGATCCGCAGTTTATTTTTCTGGATGAAGCCACAAACTCACTGGATGCCAATAACGAGCGGGTGATTATGGATAATCTGAATGAATTTTTCGAAGGAAGAACAGTGGTGGTTGTCGCGCATCGCCTGAGTACGGTAAAAAATGCGGATCAGATTGTTGTG
>CAZJOL010000348.1:0-2532 GCA_964547605.1 uncultured Bacteroidaceae bacterium
ACACCTACTTCCTCGTCCCCGGAGCCCTAAAGGGCATACGGGCTATTATTATTTAACTCCGGAGTTTACTCCGCCGGAGGAGTATCATTATGGAACTACGTAGCTTTCTTTGACGCCTTCGGCACCTAAACACCTCAACCTCTCAACCTCTCAACCTCTCAACCAAACTCATAACCCATAACTCACCACTGACTACTCACTACTCACTACTGATAAGCATTTTATCCACTCTCTTCCCATCCATATCCACAATCTCAAAGCGGAATCCCGCCGCATGAAACACATCGCCGGTAGCGGGAATTTTATTGAGTTTTACCATTGCAAAGCCGCCAAGGGTGTTTATTCCGCTCAGCAATTCTTCTTCCTCAGCCGGAACTTTTACATTCAGTTTTTCGGCCAGCTCATGCCACAGCATTGCTCCATCGGCAAGCCAGGAGCCGTCTTCGCGCTGCACGAGTTCGGGCTCATACACTTCATCGAGCAGCGGCAGATCGCCCATGATGTTTTCAATCAGATCATGCAAAGTCACAATGCCCGACATGGTGCCGTACTCATCCACCACCACGCCGAAGTGATTTTTTGTCCGCTGAAAAAGTTCTATCATGCGTACAGCCAGCATCTGTTCAGGGATATACACCGGATCAGAAATAATGTCTTTGAGCTGTATGGTCTTTTTCGAGATGTATTGTGTCTGAATATCGCGCACTGTAACAACGCCTGCAATATTGTCAATGGTTTTATCAATAACCAACAGTCTTGAATAAGCGGTATTTTCAGCAGCGTCAAGAATCTCTTCAACAGAGGCTTTCAAATCGATGAAATCAATGTCATGCCGCTGTGTCATTACCTGCGATGCTTTCTTGTCACCAAACCGTAGTACTTCGTTCATCAACACTGATTCTTCTTTGCGTATAACGCCGCTTTCAGAGCCGAGTTTGAGCATCAGCTTCAACTCTTCTTCGGTCACAGGAGGTTCGTTTTTTTTCTTCACTCCGAATATGCGCAGAATAAGTTTTGTTGAAACCGAAAGCAACCAGACCACCGGGTACATCACGCGGCGAAGCAGATTCATGGCTGGTGACAGAAAAATGGCAATAGGTTCTGCATTGTTCATGGCCAGCGATTTCGGCACCAGTTCTCCGATGACAAGTGAAAGATAAGTGATCAGACCAATCACAATAAGCATGGAAATGGTTGGTGCATATTTCTCCAAACCCTGTATGGATGCGATGTGTGGCGTGAGGTCGTCGGTGAATGAAATCCCTCCGAGCGCACCATTTACAATACCTATCAAAGTGATTCCAACCTGTATGGCCGAAAACATTTTGTCGGGATCTTTAAGTAGTTTCAATGCTGTTTTCGCACCATTGCTGTCTCTAGAAGCCCGCTCCTGAAGCCGTGCCCGCCGTGATGAAACCATGGCGATTTCAAACATCGCAAACACGCCGTTGAGCAGCAACAATAGAAAAATGATCAATGCCATTCTGTTGTTTTATAATACAAAAATAAGAATTCTGCGCGATAGACTCCGTTCGGCGTAGTCTTTTCAAAAATTATTGGTTGAGGATGTCTCACAACAACGCTTTCTTCAAAAACAATATTCCATCGTCCGAGAGCGACGTAGGAGTGAAAGGATATGGAATCGTTGTTTTTGCAGAAGTTACGACGATTCCATATTCCGGCCGGAACAACTTCAATAACAATAAAACCGGCCGGAACGATGGAATATCGTAACGATTTTCAATTTTGAGACATCCCCGGCATATTATTCTTTTGAGACTTCGCCGAACGATGTACATGCTCCATGCTCTGAGCGCTGCGCATATAGCCACATGCAAAAATAGAGTGAGGAGCAGAGCGAGAGCGAAGCCGAATCATGCCGCACGCCGCATAATTATACGTCACCTTTCCACTTTAAAACTTTACGAACTTTATAAACTTATTGCGCGTTGAGCGCCTACCTGCCAGCAACCATATTTATCAGCGGACTTTTATACAGTCGCTTGTATTCATCGCCGCTGTAATCCTTGTAAATAAAATACAACACACCATCCGACACGCAGAGTTTTTCAATGTACGGATATCCTTTAAAAGTAAAATACTTAATCATTTTCCCGGTGCTGACATCAATCTCAATCAGACTGTTGAGGCCGTTCCGGATTTCACGTCCATAGTATTTTCCGTTTTTCGCATCGAAATAAATTTCTTTCTGGATTTTGTTTTTTTCACCATACTGCATATCAGTTTCGCTCAGTAACTTGCCCTGCAGATCGAAATACTGAATTTTCCAGCTGATGAAATTGAATGCAACAATATCGTTTTTGCGAAAGAAAATTGGTATCTGTACGGGCTTGTACACAATCAATTCTTCGAAGCGCTGATCAAACTCGTTCCCGTCGAAAAAGGGTCCCCAGGCCATTCTTTCATAAGCGCTCTCATCAACAAACTCAAGAAATAACCGCGCGCTGTCATCGGGCAATTGCTTGATGAAATAGCCGACGCCCTGATTTTTGAAATAATAATATTGCAGCA
>CAZJOL010000349.1:0-2528 GCA_964547605.1 uncultured Bacteroidaceae bacterium
CATAGGAACTCTGAACAGCGAACAATCCGTGCATCCTTACGGATCAAGAGGAAGTAAGAATAATGAAGGATATTTTCTTCTAACTTACTTCTTACATCAAAATTCCTTGTTCCTTATTCCGTGTTCATGTTTTGTGTCTTCGTGGCATCGAGGCAAATTTCTCTACGCGCCCCCCACTGAATCAGGCTTCATCGCAGATGAGGAATGATTCAAATCTGCGTGAATGAGACCTGCTGAGGGAATTTTATTTAATCTGCGCTTATCTGCGTTCATCTGCAATACGTGCGGTTTTAATCTTTTAGCGTGCATTCGTGTCATTCGCGGAAGATTTTCCCGTGCCTTTGAGTCTTAGTGGCGCACAAAAAAAGCGGACCTCTTTCGAAGCCCGCTTTCTACCTTTACTTCAGATTATAAACTGAAAGTATTCATTTCGCGGATGATCTCCTCCGGATTCTGCAACAACTCAGGATGCTTGTCCAGATGAATCAGAGCCGAAATCGGCAATTTAGCCACATGGAATTCAGCGCCACCGTCAGCATCGGGTGTCTTCACAACAAGCAGTGATCCCGTTTTCAGAATGATGTTCTCTGCTGATGATGATTCCAGTTTAAAGCGCAGAATAGCTTTGCCCAGTTCGATATTTTTATCGCTGTTGCCAACAAGCATACTGTAAATGTTGTCGATGCATTCATTCACCTGTCGCATGGTCATTGGCTCCTTCGAAATACCCATACGCTCACTGGCTTTTTCTGCTTTCTTGTTTGGATTGTAGAAAGTGAAACCCGATGCTTCGAGAATATCCAGCAATGCCTCGTGAACCTTTTCAATGCTGGCCTGATTGTCGGTATCGATAAAGATATTTACCGGCAAATGGCGCTTCAGCTCACGTTTTTTGTAAGTCGAGTTGATAGAGTTGAACGAAATGTATTCGCTGAAAGCATTCTGCAGAATGTAGATCTGGTCTTTCAAACGCTGCAGTTCTTTCTGATGGTTCTTTTCGAGTTTGCCGATTCTTTCCTTGTAATACTCGTAGTATTGTTTCATCATGGCATTCTGCGGGCCTGCAGCAACCAAACGTTTCCCTTCGTCGATATCGGTGAAATGCTGGAAATTGTCAATGAATTTGTCGGCCAGCATCTGTGCCTGCTTGTCGTATTGTGCAGGGTATTTCCACGAATTGCGCGGATTCAGGATCTTCGGATCCACATCGCCGAGCTTTTTCGGAATCAGCAAACCGAAGAATGGCAGTTCTTCCATGGGCGCTTCATCAATGCTGCCATCAATAATAGCATCGATGATTTTGCGGGTACTTGGCAGATCAATGCGACGTCCTGTTCCGTACGGACCTTCGATCCAGCCTGTGTTTACGAGATACGCCGTGGCATTGTGCTCATCCATTTTCTTTGCAAGTTCCTGCGCATAAACAGCCGGATGCAGCATCAGGAAAGCAGCGCCGAAACAAGCCGAGAATGTCGGGGTCGGTTCTTTCACACCGCGCTCAGTTCCGGCCAGCTTGCTGGTGAAACCGCTCATGAAATAATACATGGCCTGGTCGCGTGTAAGCTTGGCCACTGGCGGCAATACGCCAAAAGCATCGGCTGTGAGGAAAATAACTTTCTTCGGATGTGTGCCTCTCGACACCGGTGTAACGATATTGCGGATGTGATGAATCGGATACGACACGCGTGTATTCTCGGTTTTGCTCTGATCGGCAAAATCAATTTCTCCGGTCTTTTCATCATACACCACATTCTCCAGCAGTGCATCGCGGCGGATGGCCTCGTAAATGTCGGGTTCGTTTTTCTTGCTCAGGTTGATGCACTTCGCATAGCAGCCACCTTCAAAATTGAAGACGCCATCATCGTCCCAGCCATGTTCATCATCTCCGATGAGGAAACGGTCCGGATCGGCCGACAGAGTGGTTTTGCCGGTTCCGCTGAGTCCGAAGAAAATAGCGGTGTCGCCGTTCTTGCCCATATTGGCCGAGCAATGCATCGACGCCATACCATTCAGCGGCAGAAAATAATTCATAATGCTGAAAAATCCCTTCTTGATTTCACCACCATACCAGGTGCCACCAACAACGGCCATGCGCTCTTTGATATTAAAGGCAACATACACGTCGCTGTTGAGTTTTTGTTTTTCCCAGTTTGGATTCACAGTCTTGCATGAATGCAGCATGACGAAATCCGGTTTGAAATTTTCGAGCTCACTGTCCGATGGACGGATGAACATGTTCTTTACGAAATGAGCTCCCCATGCGATTTCCGTAACAACACGGATTTTCAGACGGGTGTTTTCGTTGGCGCCCAGATAGGCATCCATCACATAAAGTTTCTTGTTCGAATTCAGCTCTTTCTGACTGGTAGCAAGCAGATCCTGCCAGACTTCCGGTGAAATGGGCTTGTTGTCGCTTCCCTTGCGGCCTTCGCCGGCCCACCAGATATTGTCGGCACTTTCCGCTTCATACACTACATACTTGTCTTTGGGCGAACGTCCGGTGAATATGCCGGTATCGACGTTTACAG
>CAZJOL010000350.1:0-2521 GCA_964547605.1 uncultured Bacteroidaceae bacterium
GTGCCGCAAGTCAAATACAGAACGACTCTTCAACGGAGTTTATCCTGCTGTTGACTCTTCTACGGAGTTTACCCCGCTGTTCGTGCTTCGACTCCGCTCAGCATGACAGCGGGCGGGGCTCAGCGTGACAGCAGCTTTTTTGTCATTTTTTATTTAGATTGCAAAACGCATTTTGCTTGTATTTTTTCAGGGTTATATCTGGATAAGCGTCCCTGTCTTTGAGGGAATTATTCCGAAGTTTTGTTAAATTATTATTTATATGTTAAATTGTAAAGTGCAGAAAAACAGCAAATAGGGAAAATGACGTTAATAAAAATTAAGAAAAAATTGCGAAATGAGTATTTAACGTTTTAGCTTTACTTCGTCAAAACGAACAAGGAATTTTCCACATGTTTAATTAAATGATTTTAGTATGAAAGCAAATCTGATTATTACATTTTTTTTGTCATTGATGTTATTCGCATTGAATGGCAGAGCACAGGAGCGTATCATTGAAGTACCAATGGAATTGATAGTGGGAAAGCAAATCAGCATCGGGGCGTACCCTGGCATGGTGAAGGAGAAGGATGAATCCCTGTTTATTCTGCCGGTTGACAGCGCACGTTGTCTGACCGGCTATTTCGGCATTACATGGATGTACGAATTCTACAAACAGTCGTTTGAAAACGATTCTGTAAAAAGAGAGTTTAACAAGTTTATCAAAGAAAAGGACATTGACACCATGCAGTTTGTAAACAATAATCTGAAGACATCGCGGATTTACTGCTGTTCGTGGCTCGATGGGCGCATCAAAAACATTGCCTTCGATACAGATGGCGACAGTTCTTTTACAGATGAAAAAATCATAACTTACAATACCGACAATGGATTCTGTGATTTACTGGACACCAACAGAGCCACAGCTGTTGTTAATGTAATGCTGACATACGATTCGCTTAACATCCGTAAGCAAAAAAGCATTCCGGTTCTGGTCATTCTTAATCATCACAACTGTTGCGGATATAATGACTCACTTGCTGTTTCAATTACAAACAATTCATACCGGAAAGGCAGCTGTACTCTTAATGGAGTGAAAACTGAGATTTATCTTGACGCAGGTAATTTTGATCAGTTCTATTTTGCGCACTACAATATGGGCTTTTATTCATGCGAGTATTACACTGAAAAAGACTACTACTATTTATGGGATACAATTTATGTATTTAATCAACGGTATGTTATTGACAAATATGATTACAGCACGCATAAAATCATTCTGCGTTTTGATAAGGAAATGAAAGCAGGAACACAGCCCGGTGCTTATTTTCCGATTTCGCCCGGTTTGGAAGAGATAAACAATTATACCCTTGTGTTTTTTACGGCTACCTGGTGTGGAGCCTGCAAGAACGTTCTTGACAGTTTAAAAAAATTCCACAAGCTGGTTCCGGAAGTTGAAATTGTAAACATAAACACAGAACAGGATTCAGCACGGATGAACAATTATATCAAGTGGAACGGTATAGACTGGAAGGTGATTTATGATCAGCAGCTAAAAGGGAAAGAATCGGAATACTGGAAAACATATCGCATTAGTTCAATTCCGGTTTTATTGCTGGTGGATTACAATCGTACTGTGTTGCTTTATGGCTCAGGATCTGGTGCCGGAGATGGAAGCTGTGAATCCGTCATTGGAAAAATTCTTGAGCATGGGCCTGAATATTTTGATAGACCGACACAATAATATCTTTTGTATTTAATTCCAATAGTTTATCAGTATGGGAAGGTTTATAAGCCGCATTCGTGCGGCTTTTTTGAATTCTGTATGAGGAGTTATCAAGATGTCGTCTGGTTACGACATTCCACCGTTCCGGCAACAATGAACCCTCGAAAAGTTCCGAACACTTCGATGGTTTTTGAACAGGCAGGAGCATGGAACCGTCTTAACAATAGCAAAAACAACGGTTCCATGTCCTTCAGCTCCTACGTCGCATCGGTCGGTGGAATGTTGTTTTTACGCTGAAGTTTGAGTTCAGAGACAGTCACAGGCGTGATCAGTCCAGTTCAATGGTGAAGCTGCCGGGATTCCCTGCAGTGCCGTTGAATGATTCCTGAAAGGTTCCTGCGGAGGCGCTGGTCCAGGTCATCACGTATTTGTCCGATCCGCCGACATCGAATGTAAGCTCTGATGAATTGGTGCCTTTTTTCGAATAAGTGAACGAAAAGTCATCCACGCCGGTGAGGGCGGCCATGCCACTGCTGCCGGTCGATGCAAAATACCATTCGTTGGTCGGACCGCCGGTTTCAACCAGTGTCAGCGTCAGCTTTCCCCATGATGAAGTTGCAATCGCATAGTCTGTTGTTGATGGATCGTCGGTGTCATCTTCACAGGCAGTGAATACAAATGAAAAAGTCAGTGATAGGGCGATTAAGAGGAGAAATTTTTTCATAGGCTGGCTTTTTTTGCAAATATAAAAAGTTTTCGGAATTCTTTTTAGCCATCAGCTATCAGTAATCAGCCGTCAGCAGAATGTGCCGACCGAAG
>CAZJOL010000351.1:0-2505 GCA_964547605.1 uncultured Bacteroidaceae bacterium
TTGACGGGTTGAGTCTCCAGACTCAACCCAACAGATTATTCTTCAAAGACTACGCCCGGCCTTGAATGAAAAGCGCTGCACAAGAGCAAAAAAAACGGGTGCCATTACAGCACCCGTTCCAACTACATTTCAACCGGAAAATCAAATGAAAATATTTGAACGTTGCTTTTTATTGAATTTCCAGCCAAGAATGATTTCATGCGTTCCGTCGGAGAATGACTGCAGCTCAGTGGTAGCATAATCAAACGCATATCCCAGAACAAAATGATCCGAGATATCGAGCCCGATCATGGCTATCCAGGCCGCACGGGTACGGTATGTCAGACCGAACCAGTACTTGCCGTCATAAATCAGACGCGAGGAGAAATCGATCTGCAGCGGTGCGCCGGTTACGGCACGCAACATAAAGGATGGCTCCACCGCCAGTTTTTCACCTGCATCGAGCTTTATTCCACCAAGCAGCACCAGATGCCGGTCGAGTAATCCAACCTGATCTTTCGGAAAATCGTTACTGAACAGAATGGAACTCCCCGCCAGATGCTGTACTGAAGCACCTGCAAAGAATTTCTCACTGAACAGATAGGTTCCGAAAGTGGCATCGGCAATCAATGCGTTGGTCATATTCAGAGGCACAACCTGATCGTTGGGTTCGTAGGTGGTGAGCAGCGTTCCGTCAACGGAATACTGGACAGCGCCTGCCTGCAGGCCAAATGCCCATCTCACATCGTTGCTCACCTGAACCTGATACGCATAGGTAAGATGAAAACCGAGTTCCGAAGTGGCTCCCAGTTCATCGCTGTAGGCATCGCCGCCAATGCAGCTGCCGCCTCCCAGAGGTCCGTGCGCTGTGAAGGAAGCTGTTTGCGGAGCTCCGTTGAATCCCGTCCACTGGCTGCGGTAGCCGGTCAGAATTTCAAAGCGATCCTCGTTCCCTGCAGCTGCCGGATTAAAGACATACTTGTTGAACGAGTACTGGCTCAGCAAAGGAAGCTGCTGCGCAAAAGCAGTCTGAACACTGATTACAAAAATCAAAATCCATAACTTTTTCATAGTGGCCTCCTTATCTTATTATCATTAAAAATCCCTTGAGCAGATCTTCACCATTGCCCTTGTCGAACACATAGTAATAGGTTCCATCGGGCAACTCGCGCCCAAGGCTGGTTCCATCCCAGTTGTTCTCGTACGGCTCGGCATCGAACACCTGATTGCCCCAACGGTTGAAGACAGTCAGACGATGATCGGGATATTGCTCAAGTCCGGAAATATGCCAGATGTCGTTGGTGCCGTCGGCATTTGGTGTGAATGTATTCGGGAATACAAGCTCATCGCCGGAAGCCGAAACATATACCGTTACACTGTCGGTTGCAAAGCAGCCACCCGCGCCGGTTACCGTCAGATAATAGGTAACAGTTGTGTCGGGGCAGGCCGTTGGTGTTAGCGTATTTGTTTCTGAAAGCCCATAGGCAGGCGCCCACAGGACAGATCCAATGCCACTTCCGGCAAGAACAACGCAGGAGTCCTCACTGATGTACACGTCGGAGCCGGCATCCACTGCGGGAATTGGATACACTGTAACCAATACTGTGTCAACGTCTGTGCAGCTTCCGTTCGCAACTTCAACAATGTAGGTGGTGGTCGAAACCGGCGTCGCAAGCGGATTTGCAATGTCCGGATCTGACAATCCGGCTGGCGGAGTCCATGAATATGTGGTTCCACCAAATGCCTGCAATTGTACAGAACTTCCCTGACATACCGAAACATCGGCACCTGCATAGGCCTCAGGCGCATTCAATACCAGCAGAATTATTTCCGCCTGACTGAAGCACGAAGTTGCCAGATCAGACACGATCACTTCAACCGTCGCCTGGCCTGTGTCGGGGAACAACACACTCACGGCGTTTGTTCCACTGCCGGATACGATTGTACCATTGCCGGTAGTCCAGAAATAACTCACTCCGCCAAGATTGGTCGTAGTGAAGTTTTCCGTAGTGTTCAGACATGCAACGGAAGGTCCGGTAAGATTGACAGCCGGATTCGGATTGACAGTGACTGTAACCGGCACCGATGAATTCGAACAGCCGGATGCATTGGTGACTTCAACAAAGTAAGTCCCGGACGCTGTCACAGTCAGTGATTGCGATGTACCACCGGATGGGTTCCATTCATAGGCATCTGCCAGTGAACTTGTAAGTACAACGCTGTCACCATCACAGAACACAAGCGGTCCTGATGCTGAAACAACAGGAACTGCCGGTCGCGGAAGAACCGCTACGGACGTGGTGGCTGATTGCGCAGAACAGCTTCCATTGCCGGTTTCAATATAATAGTTACCCGGTGCAAACACTGTAATGCTTTGTGTAGTCTGTCCTCCGGGATACCATTGATAGGAAGCAGCTGCGGATGCTGTCAGCACCACACTGTCTCCATCGCAGAATGTGAGCGGGCCCGATGCACTTACAACCGGAGTTGAAGGAACTGCATTAACGGTCACACTCACCGGAGTCG
>CAZJOL010000352.1:0-2467 GCA_964547605.1 uncultured Bacteroidaceae bacterium
AACCAGTGTCACATCTTTTCCTTCGGCAAACGTAATGCCCTTGCCGATTTCGAAAGGAACATCGATCGGGGAGAAATCAGGAACCACCGGGCGGCCGAAACGCAGATATACCGGACCATCCCATTCGGCTATGGCTTTTGTTGCCATGAACGTCTGTGAATAATCACAGGTGTTTATGACTGTGATATTGGGTAAAGCCCGCATCAGTGCTATGTCTTCCATTATCTGATGAGTCGCACCGTCTTCGCCAAGTGTGATCCCGGCATGCGATGCACATATTTTTACGTTTTTGTTGCTGTAAGCTACACACTGGCGAATCTGATCGTAAACACGGCCGGTCGAAAAGTTGGCAAATGTACCTGTGAATGGAATGTATCCTGAAATGGCCAGTCCCGATGCAATGCCTATCATGTTGGCTTCGGCAATGCCGGTCTGAAAAAACCGTTCGGGAAAATCAGCTGCAAATGAATTCATTTTCAGCGATCCGGTCAGGTCGGCACAAAGTGCCACTACTTTGTTATTGGTTTTTCCCAGCTCAGCCAGCGCATCGCCAAAGCCTGAGCGGGTATCTTTTTTTTGTCTTACTTCTATTGGTTTCATTCGTTTGATTTATTAAAACATCGACAAGTTGACTTTTGTCATAGCTGCCGATTTCACAGTGAAATTCTTTTCAATGGTAAGCATGGAACGGGTCTGGTATTTTGAACGAAAGACAGCAAAATATTCTCCCGGTTGCAACATCAGTACTTCCTGTTCGCCGGTTCCGCGAAAATTGTACACCCATTCTAGCTTATTGTCCTTTTTCAGATAAAGACTTCCGTAGCCACTTGCAGGGAACTGAAAAATGGTTGTGCCTGCACTCGGAATCTCGACAAATGTAGTTGTACTCTGGTCTATCCTCACATTTTCAACATAAGTGCGCGGCAAAGTCATTATTTCCAGATCATACAATCCGCATATGTATTTTTCGCGGGTGTACATAAATTGCGCATTCAGTGTGGTCAACTTACCATTCTCACGGACGATAGAAAGAATAGGATTACGGCTTTGCGAGGAGCTGCCTTCCGTTTTCACTTCAAGAAATCCCTGAGGAGCTGAGACACCCACAATCGTGTGTTTTCCGGCAGTGAGCTCCAGTGAATCTATAAATACCGGTGGAATTGTATGAACCTGAATCCGGTAATTAAGCATAGGATCTATGACCAAAGTATCAGGAAACCCTTTATTATTGAGGGAATGAATAAAGTTATATTTCGGAAGACCACTCAATTTATCATAAAATGTCATATTTACATTCGTTTCTGTGGGATTGCCCTTTATGTCGAGCAGGTTCACCTGACAGGTTGTTGAATTGAGCGCCTGTGAAATAACAATGTTGAGTGCTGTACTGAATTGTGTCTCTGTTGTGGCATCGAAATAAGTTCCGACACATTCAAATTGCTCCTTAAAGCTTTTTCCGATTCCGATAATAAATGGTTTGAGAATAATTCCCTTTTTCTGCAATGCCAGAGAGACTGCACATGGATCGCCGTTGCATTCTTCGAGTCCGTCGGTGATGAGAATAATAATATTCCTGCAGGTAGCGCAGGGCGGAAAATCGCCACCGGCGCGTTCGAGAGACATGGCAATGGGAGTGGTCCCTCGGGGATTGATCGTTTTCAGTTTATACTTGATTTTTTCGATGTTCTCGGGGCCGAATGGCACTTCAAGCCGGGTATCATCGCAATCCTGCGGAGGGTAATCCTTGGTGTGGCCGTAACAGCGCAGGGCTAGTTCAAGGTTGGGAACACCGCGCAGACTATCAAGCAAATCCGACATGATTTTTCTGGCAATGGTGATTTTCATATCGCTTTGCCAGCGGCCATACATGGATTGACTGGCATCGAACAAAAAAAGGATGCGGGTTGTAATGACCTTTTCCTTTTCGTCACTGCCTGTCTGCGCTGTCGCTCCAAAAGCCAACAGCCAAAGAAGAAGTATGGCGGATATTTTTTTCATTTTCAGTAGTCGCCCAGCGTTTCGGTGAGTTCGCTCAGGGCCTTGTCTTTTTGTTCATCACTGGGTGGTGAGCCATGCCATTTGTGGCTTCCTTCCATAAACGAGACACCTTTACCCATTATTGTGGTCATAAGAATCACAACGGGCTTGCCCTGACCGCATGCGGCTCTGGCATCTTCCATTGTTTTCAGGATTTCTGACATGTTGTGTCCGTCCATTTTCAGCACGGTCCAGCCGAATGCAGCCCATTTGGCAGCGAGATCTCCTAGAGAAACGACTTCGTCAACCGGGCCATCAATCTGCTTTCCATTGTAGTCAATGGTTGAAATCAGATTGTCAACTTTTTTTGCAGCTGCAAACATGGCGGCTTCCCAGATTTGTCCTTCCTGCAGCTCGCCATCTCCATGGAGTGTATATACAAATGTTTTTTCTCCGGAAAGTTTTTTTCCGAGTGCACAACCGATGGCCG
>CAZJOL010000353.1:0-2454 GCA_964547605.1 uncultured Bacteroidaceae bacterium
CGCGTCTACCTATTCCGCCACTCGGGCAAGTGAAATACGAAATCAGAAATACGAGATGCGAAATTGTAATGTAAAAAGCATTCGCGTTTGTCTGATGTCGCTGACGCGGGGTGCAAAAATACAAAAAATTCAATATCACAGTGCATTCATTCTTCCCTTAAAAAATATTATCTTTGACTTATTCAATCAATGAGACGAATTTATTTCAGCATATTGATTCTTTGTGTGCTGGTTTCGACGCATGCACAAACCCTGCAGCCCGTGCGGGAATACGCGCTGACGGAACAGCCGGCCGCCTTTTCGGTTGACCCGATGGGCGCGGTGTATGTGGTTTATGAAAACGGTAGTTTGCTGAAATTTGATACCACCGGCGCACCTGTCGCCATTCCCGGCCGCAAGAGCAAAAGCGGTTCCTGGCAGATTGATGCTTCAAATCCTTATAAAATCATTGTGTTCAACCGCGATCTGCAGGTGGCCGACATCTACAGCTCGCAGTTTGCAAAAATAAACTCCATCGATTTTTCTTTGCTCGAAACCGGCGATATTTCCATGATGTGCAGTTCTTACGACAACGCCTTCTGGACGCTTTCTGCGTTGAACTTCGATCTGGTGAGACTTTCAGAGCAGTTGACCATAACTTCAAAGACCAATGCCGGATTGCTGATGGATATAAAAATGTACACACCCTCAGTTCTTCAGGAATCGGCAGCCAATGTGTTGCTGGCACAAAAAGGAGGTCCTGCCTACATTTTCGATATGTATGGAAATCTTCAGCTGCGTTTTAATGAGCGTGCCGATTACTGGTCGCTCGATGGCGATGTGTTGTATTATATGCTCAACGATTCACTGAATGCCTATCATACGCAACTGCACGAAAATGCAGTCATTGAAACGAGGCTTGAAAAAATCAGAGGGCTGGTTGTTTCGTCTCAATGGATTGTTGTTCTCACGGATAAAAAAATAAATCTCTTCAGGAAAAAATAGCAGATAACCAATTTATTTTTTCCATTTTTGAAATAAAAAGCTGAAATTAGCACCCTGATAAAAAATTCCAATTTATGCACATAGCAATCGCAGGAAACATCGGAAGCGGAAAGACCACCCTCACCGGGCTGCTGGCCAAGCATTACAAATATGCTCCGCAATATGAGGATGTTGACACCAATCCTTATCTGACCAGTTTTTACGAAGATATGAAACGCTGGTCATTCAATCTGCAGATATATTTTCTCAACAGCCGTTTCCGTCAGATTGTGGAGCTGCACCGCAAGGCGCAGAATGTGATTCAGGATCGCACGATATACGAAGATGCCTGTATTTTCGCACCCAACCTGCACGACATGGGCCTGATGTCGTCGCGTGACTTTGCAACCTATCAGTCCATTTTTGAACTCATGGTTTCTTTTATAAAAGCGCCCGATCTTCTCATTTATCTGCGGGCCGATGTTCCAACGCTGGTGAGCCAGATTCAGAAACGCGGACGCGATTACGAAGCTTCAATCCGGCTCGATTATCTCAAAAGTCTGAACGAACGATACGAAAGCTGGATCAGCGAATACAAGGACGGAAAGCTGCTTATCATTGATGTGGAAAAAGTGAAGTTCCACGAAAGCAAAGAAGACCTTGGCGTCATCATTGAAAAAATAAATGCAGAATTATTCGGACTTTTCTAATATGAATTTCATAGGAATCATACCTGCACGTTACGCATCGCTGAGGTTTCCCGGAAAACCGCTCGCTGTCATTGCCGGAAAGCCGATGGTGCAATGGGTTTTCGAAAATGCGTCAAAGGCAGGATCATTGTCGCAGGTGTTTGTTGCTACTGATGACAACCGGATTTTTCAGAAAGTTGAATTTTTCGGCGGCAAGGCAATCATGACTTCATCCAATCATCCGAGCGGCACCGACCGTTGCTTCGAGGCAGCACTGCTTGCGGGCGCCGACGCCAATGATGATAACACGGTTATCATCAATATTCAGGGCGATGAACCATTTATTGATCCAGCCATTATCGATCAGCTTGCATCGGCTTTCAGCGATCCGAAGGTAAGCATTGCAACCCTTGTCAGGCCCTTCGATTCGGATGAGGCATTGTTTTCAGAAAACTGCATGAAGGTGGTTGTAAATACGGCTGGCAATGCCATGTATTTCAGCCGTTCGATTGTTCCCTTCATCCGGAATCCGCGCCGCGACAAGTTTCTGTTCGAACAGTTTCCTTTCCGTCAGCATATCGGTGTTTATGCATACCGCATCAAAACACTGTCGCAGCTTATCAAGCTGCAGCCATCACGACTCGAGCAGGCCGAATCGCTTGAACAGTTGCGCTGGCTCGAAAACGGCTATCCGATCCGTGTCATTGAAACCCGCTACCGGGGCCATTCTGTAGATGTTCCGTCCGATATCGAAATTCTGAAAGAGCATTTCCCGGATATTTTCAGGAATTCGTTATTGTAG
>CAZJOL010000354.1:0-2444 GCA_964547605.1 uncultured Bacteroidaceae bacterium
TGCGCGATGCTATTGTAATTTTCTCTACGCCTTAGCGCTCTCTGCGCGAAACAGAAGCGTGCTCTGCGTCCTCATTTCGGGGACAGCGGCGAGACCGCATTCAGCCGCACGACGCTTTCTTCGGGCACCCAGCCCTGCGTGCCGTCGGGGGTGATGACACGCAGCCACGGTGTTTTCATTTCAAGAATATGCACTTTAATCCCCGGTTGAATCATTGAAACACCAATCCCATCCTGGTCCGGAGAGCTTCGCAGTTGCGCTGCTTCATTTACGACAATGGCGTTTTTCGAATGCCGGATGTTGTAGTTTCCGCTGATGCTCTGCGCCAGCGCAAGTATCATGACAACAAACAAAATTACTGATGTCAGAAAAAACATCCTTCTGTTTTTATTTGATGCAGAAATCAGAAACAGTATCAAAACAAAGAGAAATGCAGCAAGAACAATTATGAAAAAGTAAGTCCACCATTGCCATGACATCTGCGCAGAAAGCCAGTTCCAGGCCATGATGAAAAAATTTTGAGGCACAACTTCCTGATTTCCCAATGCTGTTTTATTTACAAAAACAAGATTGGCTGCGGCATCATCATGTGAGGCATTGAGCAGAAGACACTTTTCGTAACACCAGATTGCCGCTGCTGCATTGTTGTTGCGGTACAACGCGTTGCCCAGATTGTAATACACTTCATCTTTAATATATCCGCTACGCAAAAGTTCGTTGTATTGGCCAACCGCTTCTTCGTACTTCTTTTCGTTGTACAATGCGTTGGCATTCGAAAACTGTTCTTCCGGAGTCTGGCTCTGAGCGATGGCTGCAACAGAAACAAACCACAAAGTTGAGAATAAGATAATACTCAGTGTTTTCATTTTGCTGCGTGTGTTTGAACTTTTACAATCAGATCGGCTGATTTCTCATACAATTCTTTCTGACTCATGCGGCCCGCTGCCGGAGAGAATCTTGTGAATTCGCATTCATCAAGAATCTTTGAAAATTCTTCTGAAATTTCTGCAGGCACATTGCTTCGCAGAAGAATTTCCTGGGCGTTTGAAAGACTCAGCTCCGAAAATGGAATCGTGAACTTATCGGTCAGATAGAGCCAGAGCGCCTTTGACAACTCTGTGTAATACTCTTCGTCTTTACCCTGATCGAGGAATGTTTTTGCAGTTTTAAGACGACGCCTGGCCTGACGCATAGCCATGTGCATCCGGTATTCGGAAACATTTGCCTTGAGTTGAATGCGTTTCCGGAAATACCATAAAATAATGGCTGCCGCCAGAATCAGCAATGCGACTAAAATCCAGTACAGCATTGAAAAGCTGAATGCAGTTGAACTCAGCATCAGCAGCGGAATATTTTCATGAATGTGCCTGATATCTTCGTTCAGCATTTTTTCGGAACTGACATTCGATCCGCTGCCTTTCAGAACTTTTATTTTGTATTCAGGCAATTCAACCGACTGGTACTGTCCTGTAGATGGATTGAAAAATGAAAATGCAGAAGGCGTTACGGTGAAATCGCCCGGAACTGTAGGCTGAAGCAGAAATTCGAAAGTCCTTGTGCCGCTGATTCCATCACTCGTTTTTTTAAAATCATCAATGATGTCGGGATCAAACCACTCAAAGCTTTCCGGAATACCTGGCTCGGAATATTCGATCAGCGGCAGGTTTCCGTTGCCACTGACTTTCATTCGCAGCACAACTGCATCTCCGGTGAAGCATTTATTCCGGTCGACTTCGGTTTCTATTTCAAGGGTACCAACAGCTCCATTGAATGATTCGGGTTTTCCCTGTTCGGGCAGCGGTCTGACAGAAATTGAAATCGGATTGCTGGATATTTTTCTTTTCTCTGTCGTAGTGCCGAATCCGGCGAATGGATCAATTCCGGATGATCCGAACGGATCCTTGAAAAACTGATCGAAAATGGAAAACGGATTATAGTTTTGCTGATTCGGAATCTGCACTATTGCTTCCAGTTCAAGCGAAGGAATGGAAAGAGTTCCTGCCTTTTGCGCTATCAGAGCCACTTTGCGGATTTCTCCAACCATATATCTTTTCCCGTCAATGGTCTCTTCCCAGGTTTTGGCGGCTGTTTTTGTATCAGTCAGTTCTTCAGTCCAGAAGCCGTCCATCGACGGAGTTTTCTCAATGCCGTACTGCGAAATATCGTAGCGTGTATATAATCTGTACGAAACGGTAAACTGTTCTCCTTCATACACCCTCGATTTGGAGGGAACGGCTGT
The DNA here is from genome assembly GCA_964547605.1 of uncultured Bacteroidaceae bacterium. Taxonomy (GTDB): domain Bacteria; phylum Bacteroidota; class Bacteroidia; order Bacteroidales; family DTU049; genus GWF2-43-63. The sequence goes on from CAZJOL010000354.1 coordinate 2,240, forward strand.
CATGAAAACTTCCTTGCCGCCCGACGATGTTGCTTGCTTTGGTTGATTCTTGTCGGGCTGAACAGTATTGTTGTTTGTCTGACCTTGTGATTTTACTGCGCTTCCGCTGTTTGTAACGGTGATTGAAACACTGTTTGAGCTATAGGTCTGTCCTTTCACTTTCACTCGGGCAGGGCCAATGGTGTATGTACCGGCTGTTTTCGGT
>CAZJOL010000355.1:0-2411 GCA_964547605.1 uncultured Bacteroidaceae bacterium
GCCAACTTTACCTGGGATCAGGGGCTGGGATTAGGAGCTACATTCACAGTCAGTCCGACAACAACAACAACCTATGCTGTTACTGGGACCACGTCATCCGGTTGCTCTAACACAGCAAATGTGACCATTACTGTAGATTCGTTACCAACTATTACAGCATCTGCGACAGATGGTGATCTGTGCGTAGGCGAAAGCACAACCATTTCAGCACTTGGAGGAAGCAACTACAACTGGAGCAACAGTCTTGGAAACAACCCTTCATATTCTGTAAACCCATCTGCCACAACCACATACTCAGTTACCGGTACAGATGGAAACGGATGTACCGGAACAGCTCAGATATACATTATTGTCAACGCTCTTCCGACGATTGCAGCCAGCTCTGATGAAGCAGTAATCTGCGATGGCGAATCCACCATTCTTACTGCGACTGGTGGAAACAGCTATTTATGGGACAATGGCCTAGGAGCCGGAGCAACTCAGACAATCAGCCCAACCACAACAACCATTTATGCTGTTACAGGAACTGACATAAACGGCTGTTCCAGCACTGCAAATGTCTCTGTCTCTGTCACTGCTGTGCTTGATGCGGCCATGACACCAGCCGGACCTTTCTGTTCGAATGATCCGGTTGAAACCTTGACAGCACTCAATGCGGGTGGTACATGGCAAGGTACCGGAATTGTGAATCCAACTACGGGACAGTTTGATCCTGCAGTTGCAGGGCAGGGGACCCATCAGATTATTTACACAACAGGTGGCTCATGTCCTGATTCCGATACAATGGATGTTGTAGTGAACCAGGTTATATCAGCCACAATTACGTCCGCAGGGCCATTCTGTGAATCAGAGGCCGATGCCATTCTTACAGCAGCAACCAGTGGAGGTGTCTGGAGTGGAACGGGAATTACCAACACAGCGAATGGCACATTTTCACCAACGACAGCCGGAGTCGGAACACATGAGGTTGTTTATTCGACCTCAGGTTTATGTCCGGATTCCGATACAATCAACATTGTTGTAAATCCACAGTCAGACGCAACCATCATTGCCGCCGGACCATTTTGTGACAACGCGGCAGCAGTAACGATGTTTGCTGCGCAAACAGGTGGCGTATGGAGCGGAACTGGATTTACGAATACAACAACCGGTGCCTGGGATCCTGCCGTTGCCGGTGCCGGAAGTCACAATATAATATATGGCATCTCTGGCGCATGCGGTGACACTGCAACTGCAACCATTGTTGTAAATGAGACACCGGATATCAATTTGAGCTGTGTTGCAGAAAGCTGCAACGGAGCCAACGACGGATTTGCCTTTGTTGAAATATCGGGCGGAACTGCTCCGTACGACATTGACTGGGATAATTCAGAAACGACAGACACGATATTTTTGCTGGCACCCGGAAGTTATAATGTTTCGGTTTCGGACGCCAACGGCTGTTTACGTACAGCCAGCGGAACAGTTGACGTGGCAACAGATTCCTGCTACACGCCTCACGTTTTCATTCCGAATATTTTCTCGCCCAATGGTGACGCAAACAATGATTTGTACCTGGTTCAGGGAAAAGGAATCACCAATTTCACCATCAGGATTTATGACCGCTGGGGTGAGAAAGTGTTTGAATCAACCGAATTGACAGAAGGATGGAACGGCGAATTCAACGGAAAACCGGTTGAACAGGGCGCCTATCCATATGCAGTATCACTGATTTTTGAAGGTGAAACAACAGTCAGAGAATACAACGGATATATAACAATTGTAAGATAAGGAGGACCCCCATAATGAAAAAACAGATAACAATCATTTTCGCTTTTATTCTGGTTTTTGTATCCGGAATCCGCGCGCAGGACATGCACTATTCGCAATACAATGAAGCTCCGATGCTGTTGAATCCTGCTCTGACAGGATTCTATGACGGCAATCACCGTTTTATCCTCAATTACAAAAACCAGTGGAAAAACCTCGGTGCCGCCTACAACAACTATGATTTTTCATATGACATTTCATTCAATAAGGGCAACACCACCACAGGGTTTCTGGCGTTGGGAATCACAGCTTTCAATGATGTTACAGGCGATGTGAAATTTACAACTTCCGGTGCCATACTGAATGTGGCATATCAACTCTACCTGAACGAAAGCAATATGCTGGGAGCCGGTATTTACGGAGGCTATGTGCAGAAATCACTGAGCGACGAAAACATGATGTGGGTGAATCAGTATGATGGAACAACCGGATTTGACGGCACCATGGCAAGCAATGAAACCTTCCAGAACATGGATTTCGGCTACACCGATTTCGGAGCCGGTCTGAATTACGGTTTTTCAAACAACACCAAGGGGCTGAAATCGAATGAAGGTTTCAAATTCAACATCGGCGGCGCCGTACAGCATGTCACGCAACCGTCA